>NZ_WLZY01000005.1:300000-430999 GCF_010122465.1 Phytoactinopolyspora mesophila
ACCGCGTACGGCCGGGTCACCCGAGTCAGGCCGTAGGCCCGCAGGTTCTCCAGTGCTCCCCGTTGCCAGCGCAGCCGTTGCCTCCATAGGTCACGCCAGCCGGGCATCACCTCGGTCACCACGATGCATTCCGGCGGCGACACGCATCGCAGCCCCATGCTCTTGATGGCCAGCGTGATCTCGTTGTCCTCGGTCAACGCCGACGTGTCATAGACCTGGCCGCGGCTTTCGAGCAGCCGGGTCAGGACGTCGACCCGGTGCAACGTGGCAGTGCCGGTCAGTACCAGGGCGTCGCCGTGGCGGCGGGCGATCTGGCGCTGGTAACGCGCGTACTCGTTGCGCTGCAGTTCGCCGAGCAGCCCTCCACCCGGCTCGCCGAGGAAGATGCCGCCCACCGCGCCGATCTTCTGGTCGCGGTGCAGCGTCTCCGTCGCGGTCTCGAGGAACCTGGGCACGATGGCGGAGTCGGCGTCCATGACCAGAACGACGTGGTGCGCGGCCATCGCCGGCAGGAGTGCGGCGAGAGTCTGATTGAGCGCCCCGGCCTTCTTGTGTGTGTTGCCGACCGTCTCGACGACGTCGGCGCCCAAGCGCTGAGCGGTTGTCGCGGTGCCGTCCGTGCAATTGTCGGCGACCACGATGACCCGATCGGCCGGCCGGCTTTGGTGATTCACGGATTCCAGGGCCGCCGCGATACGGTCTTCCTCGTTGTGCGCTGGTATCAGCACGGTGATGCGGACGTCGTCCACTTTCGCAGCCGGCGATATCGTACTCATGCCAATTCACCCCCCGGTTTGTTGAAATGTGATATCGCAATCTCACGCAGCGTGAGGTAATATCACTGAGACATACTGAACGGCGTGGATATCGCCCACCTGTCAGCCATCTCGTGGGCAAGGCTCTTTATCGCGCCGAATAGCAGTGGCGTGATTCACCACGGAGCCCGATTCGGGTCTCGCAGTGATTTGTCGCGCCCTCTGACCGTTTCCCGCGGCTACGCTGCCGCGGATGGTGGCGCGCTTTGGTCCCGCCCGTGGCGCGCCGCAAACCAACTATGTCGGAAACTTTGGTCTGATATGTCCGAATCTGGGGCTACAGAATGATGCGTGTGGAAAATACGTACGCCGAATGTGGACTAGTGAGGATCTGGATATTGCCAACTTGAACGCAACGTGATATCCAGCAACACAGCGTGACTCGGCAGGAATTTAGGCTGTGCTTCTTTCCGGCGAATTGTTTGCCGACGCTCTGACGAATAGGGGCCGGCCCTTGGCGGCCGGGCCGGATGCGTTTTCCAGTTGCGCGCTGATTTTGTGCCGCCTCGAATTGCCAAGCGAGCTCTTCGCCACCGTGCGAGCCCCTGGGCGTGCCACGCGGCGCCGAACTGCCGGACATTGGCCTCTCCGGGCTGCCGGCCGGATCGTCACCCATTCCATCACCCCTCGCACCACCCCATCGATCTCGTCATTTGCCTGCGCCTGCTGCGTCTTGATTCGTATCGTGGCGAGTCAGCTAGTGGGGCTCCTGCTCGCAACGTGTCGGTATAGGTGGGACCAACACGCATGAGGTGCATCGATGGAGACACAGAAGGACGGCTCGATCGGCCGGGTCGCGGAAACGGAGAGAATACGGGCGTTGCTCACGTCGGTGTCAACGGGAGCCGGCGGGGCGGTCGTGGTGACCGGCCCGGCGGGTATCGGCAAGACAGCGTTGCTTCGAGACATCGAACGCGGCGCGCGGTCCGAGGTTCGGCCAGCTGGTGAGGAGATCGCGGTTTCGCACGTGGTGGGTGCGGAGGCGGAACGGGACTGGCCTTTCTCGGGACTGCATCTTGTGTTGTCCGCCGTGGCGGACTCACTGCGGCCACACTGCTACGAAGACGCAGCGCGCCGCGTCCGCACGTTCGTCGGCGGGTTGCAGACCACAGCTACCCCCTACGATGTCGCGATCCGGCTGCAGTCGATGATCGGCGATGTCAAGACCCCGATGCTGATCATGGTCGACGATGCCCATCTGCTGGACTCGGGCTCCAAGGAAGCGGTGGGTTTCGTTGCGCGCCGGTTGCGGTCAGCGCCCCTCGTCGTCGCACTGGCTGTCGACCCCTCGGAGAACTCGGCGGTGTTCCAGGGTTTGGACACGATCCATCTGGAGGAGTTGTCCGCCCCCGACGCCGTCCGGTTGTTCTGCCGTTCCGGCAGCCGGCCGGTGCGTCCGCGGGTGGCCGAGCAGATCGTCGCGCGGGCCGGCGGCAACCCCGGAGTCTTGATCGATCTGCGCGAACGAGTGCCGGACGGGCAGCTGGCCGGTCGGGTCGAACTGGACCGTTACTTACCTCGGTCGCCGGTGTTGCAGTCTTTGTACCTGCCGGAACTCGCCGAGCTCGACAAGTCGCGCCGGACCGCACTGCTGACCGCGGCGGTCAGCGGCGACGGCCGGATCGCTCCGGTGTTGCATGCGCTGCGAGAGCACGGCGATTCGACAGTAGCTTGGCTGCTCAACGAACACGTCGACCGTTCCGACGGCTCGTTTACGCTGCGCCCGCGCGCCGTGGCATCGGTCGTATGGCAGGTGGCGTCGCTGAACGAACGACGCCGTGCCCACGAGCGGCTGGCCGCGTCGTATCCTGACGACGACGACCAGCGGTTGTGGCACCGTGCGCTGGCCACCGTGGATGAAGACGAGGACCTGGCGGCCGATGTCCAGAAGGTCGTGGAACGCGCTCGCAACCGCGGTGAGGTGGAACGGGCCTTGGCTTTCGCCCGGGAATCGGTCCGGCTGACTGCCAATTCCGCTGTGCGTGTCGACCGGATGATCGTCGCCGGAGGGCTTGCTCTGGCCGGAGGGAAGTTCGAAGAGGTCATCGACATCGCGCGGGAGCGATTCACCAGGGACACGACCGCCATCCAACGGGCTGACCTCGTGTTGCTGGAGGTCCGAGCCCGCAGTCTCCTCGACGGTGATGTCGCCACCGGGCTGATCTCGCGGCACAGTGAGGAGATCGCCGACGTCGACCCGAACCGGGCCGCTCGGCTCAACCTGGCCGGAGCCATCGGGTTCGCGTGGCGGATGGAGCAGGCCGAGGCGAGGCAACTTCTCACGCGTGCCGAGTTGTATGCCGATCATTACGATGACACCACTGGTGACCTGTATCGATGCACAGCGGCGTGGATCGCGTCGATTTCCGGAGAACCGCACAGCGCGGCCAAGCTGATCGAGGAGAGTCCGCCCTCGACCGATGTGCTCTCCGATGCCGAATGGTCGATCTGGCGGGCCATGGTTCTGGTGCGCGCTGAGCGCTTCGACGAGGCGCGCCGTCTCGTCCGCAATGTCACACTCGACGGCCGGTTCGGCCGCGTCTCTCTGGTGCAGAGCCTCGCGCAGTCGGTGACCATCAAACTGGAGATGCTGGCCGGGCGTCTGGTGGCGGCCGAGGAAGCAGCGTCCGCCTGGGAACGGGCAGCCACGGGAGGGGTCTGGCAGGCTCTCGTGTCTGCCCACATGATCAGGGTGAACGCGTTGCGTGGGAGGTCGGACCTGGCGTGGGAATGCCGGCAGCAGGCGGTCGAGAACGCCCGTCGCCACGGGGACTGGTGGGCCACGGCGTTGGTGCAAGCGGAGACCGGCGCCCTCCTCCTCCTGTCGGGGCGGCTCGACGAGGCGGTGCCGGTACTCGAGCACGCCCGCCGGTACGCGTTGGAACACTCTGATCCTTCCATCTTGCCGGTGGAGCCTGACTACATCGAAGCCTGCGTTCGTGCGGGGGACACCGCGCGGGCGGAGGCCGCGTTGGCGGACTTCGACGAGCGGGCCAGGAAGGTCCCCACAGCCTGGGCCCGGCACACGCTGGCCAGGTGCCAGGCTCTCGTCGCTGTCGGTGCGGAGTCGGTCGGACTCTTCGAACGGGCGGTGGAGGAGCAGGACGAATTCGTGTCTCCCTTGGAGCTGGCCCGGACCATGCTCTGCTACGGCGAACGGCTACGGCGGCTCGGGCACAAGGTGGACGCGGCCCGCTGGCTGTACCGTGCCATGGTCCTTGCCCAGGAAAGTGATGCCGCTGTGTTCGTCTCCCGGGCGGCCGAGGAGCTGCGGTCTGCCGGCCGGGCGCCGGTATCGGCCGCCGTCGGCGTCGAGGAACTCACTGAAGCCGAGCGCCGGGTCTCGGCGCTCGTGGCCGTCGGAAAGCGCAACCGGGAGATCGCCGCGGAACTATTCGTTTCGGTCCGGACGGTGGAGACCCACCTGGGAAAGATCTTCCGCAAGCTGGGGATCCGGTCCAGGACGGAGCTGGCCCGGCTGGTCGCCGCGGTTCAGGACGTCGCCGGCGAGGCAGTCGAGGAGTGAAGAACTTGCGTGGTGTCCAGGGGCGGCGCGGCTTTTCCGTGCCGCCTCTGAATCGGTCTCAGCTCCCCGCCTGCCTGGCGCCGGCACACCCGACCCGAGCTTGCTGCTCGGCACGGGTTCAGTGCGCGTTCCCTATGCCTCTTGCAGTTGAGCCAGATAGGCCGAGCGCAGTGCGCTGCGGGCGCGGGTGGCGAGACTTGACACCGCGTTCGCCGTCATGGACATCCGGGGGGCGAGTTCGGCAGGGGAGTAGCGGTCGACCTCGATCAGCCAGAGCACCTGCTGCCATCGTTTCGGGAGGGTTTCCCATGCGGCGGCGACGACGTCAGCCTGCGGCGATTCGAACGCGACGGGTGCGATGAGCCGCTCCCACAGGGTGTTGTCATCTGAACACATCGTCTGGCTTTGCGTCTTCGAGTAACGATAGGCGAGGCGTTTGACCGTGGCCATGACGTAGGCGCTGAAGGAGTCAGTCGGCCCGTGTCCGGACCGTACGGCCCGGAGAATGTGGTAAAAAGCTTCCTGTACGAGGTCGTCGGCCGCATAGGCGTCGCGAACAATGCGATGTGCGGCTCGTCGTGCGTTTTGTGCAACGCTTTCGTACAAGACTTCGAAGGCGGCATCGTCACCGGTTCGAGCTTTGGTGAGCAATGCTGTTGGCTCGTCTGTGTCCCCCCACTGAATCACGATCATGACTTTGCCCGTCAGTCAGCGTTCGCCGCGTCGTGGAGACCCACATACGTAGTGGTCAGGAGCCACGTACGTACCCTTGATTGCGACAATTCAGCCCGAATAGTCGCGCAGTTCTGGGCTTGGGGTATTTGCCCGGGGCTGACGTGGTCCGAAGATCGGCGTCGCTCCACTACTCCAGGGGAACGACGGCGGTCGAACGGGCGGTGACCCGGAACGACGTCAGGCCGGAGGTCAGGTCTCCGGCGAGCATGAACGGGGTGGACGCCGCCAGCTCGACGGTGACCCGCCCAGAGCCTGATTCGACCGCGACGTCCACGATGGCGAAGTCGTCGAGCCTCGACGTCAGGTTGGTGCGCACGGCGTAGTCCGCCACCGCTTGGCGGGCAGCTGCCTCGGACAGCGGAAGCGTCCGGACCGACTCGCCGCCGTAGAGGTGTGTGTGGGATACCTGCTGGGCTGCCGCCGTGACCGCGCCGTCTGCCCACGAGGCCAAGGACCTGCGTTCCAGGAAGACATTCGAAGCGTTGACGATGACAGCGACGGCCAGTCCCAGGATGATCGCCAACCCGATGATCAGAACAGTGATCTGGCCGGCCTCCTGGCGGCTCCACATCAGGTTGTGTCCTGCAAGGTGAGCGTCATGGCCCTCGCTTTGCAGGACGCCGGGAGGTGTGCGGTCCGGTGTCACTGCAGCGCCCGGTACCGGTCGACGACTGCCACGTGGGTGGCGCTGACGGGCACATGCGCGTGCGCCGAGCCGGCGAGCACGTCGGGCACCAGCGGGAGGGCGACGTCCGTGTCGACGACGACGGTGATCTCGGCGCCTGGCTGATAACACGGCGTGGCCGAGCAGGAGAAGACCACTGAAACGGCGTCCGCGTCGAGGCCTTGATCACGTAGGGCCACCTCGGCGGCAAGGCGGGCGGCATGCTGATCGCCAGTGGTGACATAGAGCCGGCCGGCTTCCCGAGCTGCCTGGGTCACGCCGTACGACGACCGCTGTACGTCCAGCACGGTCAGCAGGATGTAAACGACGGGCACGAGCAGCAGAAGCCCGAGGAGGTGGAACTCCACGATCGCGCCACCACGTTCGTCGCGGACCCGGCTCACGTTCCGGGCTCCGCAACCGCGTGCGCCGAGACACTCAGCCCTCGCTCCACCCCGAGCAGACCGGCCAGCGGCAGTGTTGTGGTGACGGTGATCTCGACCATGGAGGCTCCGCCGACATCGATCACGCGTGACTGAACGTCACCGCTGAGCCGTGGGGACAACGACTCAGCGATCAGCGCCTGCGTCCGCGCCGTGCCGTCGTGCGGTCCGCGGTTGGCGTTGGCGGCATATCGGGCACCTTCCGCGGCGCTGGCCACCAGAGTGTTGCGCACGTGGATCACGAAGCCGAGCTGCAGGATCGCCAGAAAGAGGGTCAACAGCAGGACCGAAACGAGAGTGAACTCCACCACTGCAGCGCCGCGTTCCGGTGGCCGGCGGCGGGTCACGGCCGCACGAGATCCAGTGCGGTCTCGAGAACCTGCCGAAGATACTGCTCGGCGAAAGGCCACAGAACGGCGACGATGCCGGCGGACATGATCGTGATGAGGACCCAGCCGGGTACGTCGCCACGCTCGTCGCGGACCCGGTTTCGGAGTATGGACATGATGACTTCCTTTCGTTTGTTCGCGTAGGTGTGGACGACCCGTTCGCCCCGACAGCATGGAGGTCACGGGACGACGGTGCTGATCGCGATGAAGCCGGGGTAGAGCGCGAAGATGATGGTGACCGGCAGAACGAGAAACACCACCGGCACAAGCATGGCGAGTTCCTTGCGGCTGCCGATTTCCATCAGAGAACGCTTGCGCAGCTCCCGGACGTCGGCGGCTTGGGCACGCAGCACATCGGCCAAGGGGGTGCCGCGTTCCACCGCCACGGCGACGCCGTCCACGAAACGCGCCAGGGGCGTCAGGCTGGTCCGGTCGGCTATCCGGTCTAGAGCCTCGACCAGCCCGGCACCGGTGCGCGCGTCGGCCAGTGCCCGGTACAGCTCCCGGGCGAGCTCGCCGCGGCTTGATCTGGCCACCCGCTCCAGCGCGCCAACGGCACCCTCCCCGGCGGCCACCGAGAGCGCGAGGAGGTCGGCGATGGTGGGGAACTCGGCCATCATGCGCCGTTCGCGTTCCCGAACAGCAGCGGAGAGCCGATGATCACAGGCGACGATGCCGCCGACGGCCACGGCCGCGCAGAAGATCACCAGGAGGACAGGAGAGCCGCTGTAACCCCGGAGAAGCATCACCAGGCTCATGGCGACCGCGCCGGTGCCGGCCACCGCGCCCCATATGAGTTGCTCGATGCGGAACTGATGCAGGGTCTGGTCGCGTCCGGCTTGTTCGAGACGCCGGCTGATCGATGCGCCGCCGCCCAGAACGCGTTCCAGTGAGGCGGCGCCTTTGGTGAGATACGGCCGCACGATCCGCTCAAGGGTGGGAAACGGAGTGACGACCTGGTCAGCCAGAAGGCGTTCCAGTCGATGGTCGGTAGGTGCACCGACGTACGGCGCGAGGCGATCGTCGAGGGTGGGACGGTTGCGGGCCGGCAGCCGGGCCCAGATCAGCAGTAAGCCGGCGCCGGCGGCCAACCCCAGCAGGGTTCCGGTGGTCCAGGTGGGGTTCATCGCAGTACCCGTTCCTCTCGCGGGAGCTGCCCGAGCCGCATCATCAACCGGTATGCCAGCAGACACAGCAGGGCGCCGCCGGCCAGTACCAGCCATCCGGTGGGTGCGTTGAACGCCTGAACCGACGCGGAGCGCAACGAGAGAAGAGCCAGCAGAACCCAGGGTGCCGCCACGGCGAGCCGCGCCGCATTGATCACCCACGACTGCCGGCCCTCGAGTTCTGACCTGGTTCGGGCATCATCGCGCAGGAATGTGGACAGAGTGCGCAAGAGCCGGCCGAGGTCCGCGCCGCCCACATCGCGGGCGATCCGCAACGACTCAACGATGCGGTCTCCGGTGGGATCTGCCAGCCGCTTCTTCAGAGCGTCGAGACAGTCGTTGAAACGGCCGCTCGCACGGTAGTCCTCGCCGAAGCGCTGGAACGGCCGGCGCAACGGTACCGGGCCGCGCACGCCTAGTTGAGTCAGCGCCTCGGGCAGGGCCAGCCCGGCGCGGACCGCCGAGGCGAGATTGTCGATCGCGTCCGGCCAGAGGTCCTGGAGCTCGCGGCGGCGGGCGCGTGCTCGCATCCGGACGAGCGCCGTCGGGCTGTATCCGCCGAAGAAGGCAAACGCGAAAGCGATAGGCCAGGTGCCGGAGACGGCGAGGAACACCATGCCGGTGATCGTGGCCAGGCCGATGCTGGACAACAGCAGCTGTCGTGGTGTGACGGCTTCGAGGCCGGCCTCGGCGATCAGGTCGGTGAGCCGGCGTCGGATGCCGAGACTACGGCGTCGGCGTGCGCGCTCCGGGTACTGCCACCCCTGCCAGATCAACAGCAGGCCGGTGCCGAGGGAGAGTCCTAGCAGCGCTCCCATCAGCTACGTCCCAGCAGCGTGCCGAGATCGAATCCGGCCCGCTCGAACCGCTCGGCATGCGGTGGGTACCCGTCGGCCCGGACCAGCCGGTCCTGCTGTCGAAGGTAGATCTGCTCGAGTTCGACGACCTCGTCCTCCACCCGCCCGGGCACGGCCACGATTTCCCGGACCCGCCGGTGCCCGTCGTGATCGAGTTCGACATGGACGACGAGGTCAACGCAGCCCGCGACGGTGGGCACCACGAACCTGCTGCCGATGTTCTCACCGGCGAGTAGCGGCAGGGTCCATCCACTTCCCTAATAACCGCTATACTACACACCATGACCACAGGCCGCGAGTACTTGCGTGTATCCGTCGATCGATCCGGGCGCCAGAAGTCCAACGATGAGCAGCAGGAAGACAACCGTCGCTGCTGGTCAGAGACGGATTTCGGCGAACCGTATCGTGATGTGGGGTCAGCCAGCCGTCACAGCCGAACGCGGCGAGACGGCTTTGATGACCTGCTGGATGATCTCCGAACCGACCGCTTCGGGGCAGAGCATCTGGTGCTCTGGGAGTCCAGCAGGGGTAGCCGCAAGGTGGGTGAGTGGGTCGAGCTGTTGGAGCTGTGTGAGCAGCGGTCGGTCAAGATCGCCGTCACCACGCACGGCCGGATCTACGACCCCAGCAATAGCCGCGACCGGAAAAGCCTCATCGAGGATGCGGTGGACTCCGAGTACGAATCGAGCAAGATCAGCACACGCGTCCGCCGTGATGCCGCCGCGCTGGCAGCGGCCGGTCACCCACATGGTCCCGTGCGGTTCGGCTACCGACGCCGCTACGACCCGGATACCAGGCGGATCGCAGGTGAGGAGCCAGATCCGGCTGAGGCTCCCGTCATCGAGGAGTTGTTCGCCCGCCTGGAGGCTGGCGATTCGCTGCGCGCAATCGCCACTGACTACGAGCGCCGGGGCATCACGACTCGCACCGGTAAAACGATGTCGCCGCAGTTCCTGCGACATTTCGCGACCAACCCCGCTTATGCCGGGCTGCGTCTGCACGTGCCAGGTCGCCGCAACGGTCGCGTCAAGCCCGGCGAAGGCTCGCTGACCGAGGGGCAATGGCCCGCGATCGTTAGCATGTCCCGGTGGCACGCAGTCCAGAAGCTGCTCGGTGATCCGACACGCAGGACCAACCACGGGCGAAACGTCCGTCGTGGCGCGGGCAGACACTTCCTGAGCATGATCGCGGTGTGCGACCCCTGCGGCTCCGTCCTCATCGTCGGCTCCGAGAACCGCACGAATCGCGCGCCGTTCTATAGGTGCCAGCAGGCCGGACATGTCCAGGTGAGCAAGGCCGGTCTAGATGACGTGGCCGAGAGGCTGATTATCAGCTATTTACGTGATCGGCGAAACACCCACGTAGACCCAGGTGCCGACACCGAGCTAGCCGCGCTGCGTGATCAGATCGCAGCCATCCAGGTCGAGCTGGACGACCTCGCGGATCAGGTCGGGCGTGGTGATCTGACGGCAGCGCTTGCCGCTCGCGCTGAGCCCGGCATCCGGAAACGGCTAGAAACGGCTCAGCAGCGCGAGATCGAGCTGAGCACACCGGGCGTGCTCAGGCGGCTGTTGGGTCCTGGGGCCGACATCGCTGCTCGCTGGGCGGATATGCCGATGTCAGCGAAACGCGAAGCCGCGCGGCTGGTGCTGTCACCTGGATACGTCGGGCAGCTCCGTGTTACGCCAAACCCGGTGCCAGGCAGACGAGGAACACCTGTCGAAGAACGAGTTGTGTTGCTGAGAAAAGAAACCAACGAATTAAACTCACCGAATTCAATTGAAGAGTAGTCCTAATATTCGGCTCGGCTTGACAATGCCAGTGCCAGTGCGCGAGCATTAATGAGGAAAGGCCACCGCACGAGTTGACATAGATCCCGGCCCAAGAAGCGACAGATGCGGCTATCGCGAGGCAGTAGAGGATCTATGACGCGTGAGCAGTCCGACATCAATCAAGGGGCGCCTGGCGGCGACTATTCGTGCCAAAGGTGAAGGCCACCCAGAGGTCATAAAGCTGCGCGAGGAATTAGCGTATGCCAATCTCGACAAAACTATTCGCAGGGTTGTTGAGAGTGCGCCCCCGTTGACACAAGAGCATCGCGAGCAACTCGCAGCTCTGTTGGGGCCAGTTCGTGCGCAGGCAGATCAGGGAGGGGATGCAGCATGATGAGTTACGAGGTTCCCACGATGGAATCAATTTTACGGGAAGCTAGCGTCGAAGACGTGTGTCTGCATAACGGGCGATTGCACTATATTTATAACAATTGCCTGGTCGAGCACGACGTTTCCACTCTGACGTATACGGTCGAGCATCGAATTCGGCGGATGAAATCTGGTGGGCAGAATCCGCCTAAAGTTCCGGAAAGTGATATTCATATTTTTTGTGGAATGCTGATCGACGCTGTCGATGCTGGGTACTATCCGTGGTCTGTCCGGGTGGTGGAACGCATCGTCGTTGGTGAGGTCAGGGACGGCGATAGGGTTATCGAGGGGTACCATCGCAAATCGCGACTATACATTGTTAAACCGGTCGTCGGGCACGTAGACGATGACGGCGATTTAATCGAGGTGAGAAACAGATGAGATACGCCATCCATGATGGATATCGTGTCGAGCCGACGCCGGGTGCGAAAGGGGTTTGCCCATCGTGTGAAGGTTCTGTGCGCGCCTTCTGTGGTCAGCATCGAGAGTGGCACTGGCGGCACAAGCCCGCGCAGCCTAACTGTCCGCTGAGTGTGGCGGGGGCCGAATGCCTGGATGCGCGCGACCTGCCGCCCGACTGGGTGCAGCTCGACGTGGACGGCTGGCCAGCGTTCCTCGGACGTGGCGAGTTCGGCAGTCAGGCGCGCAGGTACGCGGGCTGGGCGGTTATACCCGAGGCGGCGCTGGGCGATCGTGAGCTGTGTGAGTGGCAGCATTGCATCGTCACAGGGCAAGGCACTGCAACCTACGTGGTGATCTTCGACCAGGAGGCCGCACAGCATTTAGAGCGGCTCATGGAGCACGCCAACGCGACCCTAGATAGAGCAGATCCCACGATTCGACGTGATCCAGCAACCGGCAAACTGATGACAAGTTTTTAAGAGCGAGTATGAGCAAAAGCGCATTGTGTGCAGGCAGTCTGCACAAAGACTGTTACGAACGTCGGTGTGGCTGTATCTGCCACGACTTCGGTGATGATGAAGAGTTCGAACGCATTGGTTGCTAGCAAACGAGAACCCCTTTCGGTGAAAACCGAAGGGGGTTTTCTATTTTGTGTGAGTATTTTCTGAAGAGTATTTGAAACCGGGTAGGCGATTTTCGAGAATTTCTGGTGGGCCGCTGTACAGGCTGAGCTGCGGATTCATAAATTGCTGTTATCAGAATGGAACTACCTTAACCTTGGTTGAGGTTGAAAACTGCCGCGCGCGCATATTGAATATTGCTAGGCATTAACCACGAGACCCGGAAAGGGCACAATGTCTACCAGGATACCGAGCGCCGACGACCTGCATGTCCGAGACCAGCGCAGGATTAATGTCGCGATTGCGAGAGCTACCAAGGATGGCCGGATCGATGAGGCAAAAGAGCTGAGGCGAGATTTGAACGCACTGCAACTTGCCGGATACATCAACCGCTACCTGCGGGCTGAACCAGCCCTCAGTGTTGAGCAGAGAACGGAACTCTCGCGGATGATATGGCCGGGTGAGGTTACAACGGTCAGGTCTGCTGAACTGGAGGATGTCAACAGATGAGTGAGGTGGAAAATGTAGAGCAGACCCGACAGACACACGACTGATACGAGAGACTATGTATCCAAGAGAGCTTCCGAAGCTACGTGATGAAGTTTTAGATGTGTATAAAAAGTTTCAGACCATGGACGAAGGTCATCATGGTGTCGTGAATCTACTTAAACGTGCTGACATGTATTATGTGACAGAAACAATGTCTGCACTAGCCGTACAGGCCGGGTCAGAGCTAGAGACCGAAGGATTTTGGGACATCAAAGCTCAGCCTAGTGATAACGGGTTCATCTTTTTTGACGGCGGCATAGGAAGCTTAGATTACCAGTTTCCCGGTACTCTCAGTAGGGTTGACATACCTATTCATGCGATCTGCTGGGGTACATCTGAACGTCTTGTCGGTAATCCCGCTGACACAGTAGGTGTGGAGTTGACCTACTACACAGATGGCAATCATGAGAGGAGTGTGAGCGGCAATTTATATAGAGACGCCTTTGATCGATCGACGCTACGTCCAATTTTAGGTGACGTATTCCATCCGGTAGATGGTCCGGACAGTATGCACATGACTACCGTCTTGAAAACTCTACAGGCACCCTGGCTTTTAATGTCTCAACCAGAAATCGTCGAACGTACTCAACATAAAGCGCGACGGAAGGTTAAGGGTGGGGCATCGCCACGAAAAAGACGTAACGATGTAGTTCTCATCGATGTACGAAAGAAGTACAGACCGACTGATGAGAACGCCGATACGGGAACTAAGTTCGGTCGAAAGTATAAACACCGTTGGGTTGTGCGTGGACATTGGCGCAATCAACCATACGGACCTGGACGTAAACAACACAGACGTCAATGGATTGCTTCATATGTTAAGGGGCCTGATGGCGCGGAAGTCTTGCGTACAGAGAAAGTGAACGTATGGCGAAGCTGAACATGAGATGACCCCGGTCTTGGGGACCGGGGCCGGACTGAAAGTCTGCGGGTAGCCACCGCTGATCTGATAACAACCGCTGGCGCTTGGGCCGGGTTTGCCGTTATTTGGAGTATATCGTATGCCCGACCAAGAAGCTATTTCTGTGACATGGCAAGATCTCCACGTTACCGACTCGATGAGCAGCATCGACGCAGCGGCGTATTATGCAACACTTGGCCTTAAAGTCTTTCCGACATGCGCGCCAATATTTGATAATGACGGCAACTGTGTGGGATGCACTTGCTACAAGAATAAACAGTGCCGTGTAGACAACGATGGTGAATGCACCAGTATCGGTAAGTGTCCGATGGTGAAATACACCGTAGACGCTTCAGATGATGCTCAAACCGTAATGAACATGTTTACACGCGCTAGCGTTGACGGTGTTGAACCAAATGTTGGCGTCCTCATGGGTGAGCCACTTAGCTTGCTAGGTGAGGATGGTGAAACGAGATCTGAAGCAATCCTTCAATTGATAGATTGCGATTCTGAAGAAATCATCAATGGTGATCAGGTAGAGACCATAGACGGAGAGTTGGTATTTCTCAACTTTTGCGCACAGCT
Source organism: Phytoactinopolyspora mesophila (assembly GCF_010122465.1). Lineage (NCBI taxonomy): Bacteria > Bacillati > Actinomycetota > Actinomycetes > Jiangellales > Jiangellaceae > Phytoactinopolyspora > Phytoactinopolyspora mesophila. Next base: position 313,854 of record NZ_WLZY01000005.1, read on the forward strand.
TGGCCTAAGAGGAGAATCACCACCAGATACGCTGATCGGTATATCCGGGTCTGGTAACCCTCATTACTACATATTGCACACCGGATCTGAGCGGGCTAAAACTGCCAATCGCTGGAAACGATGCGTAGATGTGAAGGGCTGGCACCAGTACGGTGTCGTGTCGCCGAGCGTGCACGCCTCCGGCAGGAGGTACCAGTGGAAGAGGGCGAAGCCGCCTGCCGCACCTGGTCCGCTGCTGGCTAGGGCGCTAGAGACCGCAACACCAGACTGGAAAGCCGCCAACGGTAGCCATCGACGCGGGCGACTGCGCGATCTCGACACAGGAGGACTTCCCAGAGCGGTGGACATCATCGCCCACGGTGCACCAGTGGGCTTGAGGGATGAGGCTGCGAACAAGGTGGCCCATGGTTGTCGGCTCAACGGCATCTCGGAAGATGACGCGAAAGAGCTGGTCACGCAAGCGTGGCAGAAGTTTGATCAACCTGAGGGCAAGCCACACAGAATCGAGGCCGCACTGGCCAAGGTCGGCTACGTCTATGGCAATCCGCTCATCAAGCCCAGGCCTGATGCAACCGGACGCTTCGAGGAAATCGCGTTCACAGCCGAAGAGCTAGAGGCTGTCAAGGCGGCACAGGCAGCTGGATACGGACGTCGCGAAAAAGGTAGCTTTCAAAAGAATGATGATCATGTTGTCCTAGACCCTGATACGCAAAGGCTCATCGAACAAGGGCGTCAGGAAAAGTTCATCATGAAAGGTCTATACCTCATTCCGCTGATCTGCGGATGCCTGGTCTGGCGAGATGATCCAACAGTTGATCCATGGTTGGTCAAAGGGGAAACGTGCGGGTGTGTCCTAAATCCATCGCCAAGCCAAGATGACAGATCGACCAAACCAGAAGTCGACGTCACGAACCATAAACAGGCTGCTGACTGGCTTGCGGATGAGCTCGGCAAGAACGGTCTGTCAGGGTTTTTCTTAAGAGGTTCAGATCTGACCTACACACCAATGGAAGGTGAAAACGGATATAAGAATCCCCGAAGTGATGAGAAGCACGATGGGCCAGCGCAATTCAAAGTAGTTGAAAAGTCAGCTCCGATACTATCGAAAATCAGGGGATCATACAAAACGTTCGCGGTACAGAAGATACCGAAAGAAGATCGCGAACCCAATGGACCCAAGGTGATATACCAAGCTCGACTGTTTCCGGCCGATTCGGTTGCTCACGTTATCGGCATTCCGGAAGAATTGCCAAATTTGCGGTACCTCCGAGGCGTCACGCATACACCGATCATACGGAGCAACGGAACTGTGTTGTCCGAACCGGGATATGACGACGCTACAGGCTTGCTATACCTGCCTAACAGGGGACTTCAAATGGAAGAGATTCCCGAAGTGCCAACGAAAGTTGAAGTAAAGGAGTCGGCTGCCCTTATCCATGAAGCTATTGGTGAGTTCAAGTTCGTTAGCCAGGATCACTACGCCAACACAGTTGGCCTTCTACTGACTCCACTGCTACGGGAGTTGGTACCTCCGCCATACAAGTTGGCGGTAATCCATGCCAGTAACTCAGGTTCTGGTAAGGGGTACCTCGCTGGTATATCAGAAAGCCTGCATGGGCAGGTGTTCAGGGCTGCAAGTGTCCTAACGAACAATCGAGAGTCTGACGATTCAGTGTTCAGTATTCTCAGAACGACTACCGCTCCTGTGGTGCTATTTGACAACTTCAGGTCTGAAAAGCCGCTTAGCAACCACGTCATCGAAGCACTCCTAACCAAGGCAACCTATTCCGGCCGTGTAAAGGGTGTGTCGGAAAACGAGTCTTTCGCAAATGACCGACTTTGGATGATCACGGCAAACAACCTCAAATATGGAGGCGACCTCAAACGTCGGCTTCTGTGGGTGGATCTCGTACAGCAAAAGAATCGAAAGTTCACACATGACCTGCCGGTTTGGGTAGCTCGAAACAGGGCTGGGCTGCTTCGAGCACTTCTCACTCTGGTCCGACACTGGTATGTCAGTGGTGCTGAGCTGGCGGAGCTGCGAGGCAGCCAGGACGACTACACGAACTGGATTCGCACTGTGCAGGGGATTCTGGATGCTTGCGGGATCGAAGGCCGGTTCGGTGATGGGGAGCCGACGACCGGCACCAACGGTTCCGGTCAGGACGCAGAGGCTGAGGGCTGGACGGCGTTCATCCACGCTCTCTACGAACGTCTGGGAAGTCAGGCATGGACGGTCAAAGATGCCCTGAGCCTGTTCGAGTTCGTGCCGGGGATGCCTGGCTCTAGTGGTGGTCTGTCCCAGGAGCTGTTACCTGATGACGAGTTGCAACAGCTTGCACTGGACAAATCCCTGCTGTCAGTCAGTCAGAAACTCGGCAACCGGATCAGGGATCGGGCGAAGGTGGACTTCGGTGGTTTGGCATTTGTCCAAATGGTAGACGTAAAAGTTCGACGAGGAGCCAAGTCTTACAAAATTTTGAAAACTGACTCGCCGGAATTTGAAGATCTTCTCAGGTCGAGCCAGGAGACAGACGCTGATGCATAGTTCCGCATGGTTTGCTGACGTGCGAGGATGGCCAAACTATGCGAGATCAACATCTACTGTGACCTGCTACTTTATAAATATCTGCATAGTTACCATAGTTAGCATAGTTAGGAGAGAGGTTACACACAGGAGAGAATATTTTTACGGCTTTCTTTCCGTGTGTACCGTTCTCTCACTCACTCACACACGCCCCCGGCTCCTCCGCGCACCCAACTATGCTAACTATGGAAACTATGTAACCGCAGGTCAGGGGTAGCATAGTTTACGATTTGGAACTATGGGGGCAAAACGAAACTATGCGGATTTTTGTAAAACAGCAGGTCAGGGCGTTTTGACGAAAATCTGCTGATCGAATCGACGTCTAGTGTTGTTTGTAAAAAGTGAGCGAGAAAGGTGTTCAAGAAAATGACAGCACAGATTGAAACCTTCGGACATTGGTTGTCCAGGCAGACCGGTAGGCGTTGGGCAGTAGGTGATCTAGCAAGAGATTTCATGACGCCTAATGAATGGGATGTCGTAGATACGGACGCTGACAAGATGAAGGCCGGTGTTAGGTATGTGTTGAGAGACCTAGACTGTCATCCTGCTATCGATGAAGCATATGAAGCGTTCGATAGAGCTGTTATTGAGTGGGCTACAAATGTAAGTATAGGGAGTGAGTGAGCAAATGAAAGCTGAGAGCGCAAGTGAGTTGATTGAAGCAGTCAAGACGATCACTTATGGCAGCAATAAGGGGGTAGGACTGGATGACATCCTAAAGGCTTTAGTTGGCAGAGAGGCTGAGTTCGGTAAGTCCTTAGCTGAGTCATCAGAAGAGCAAGCAGGAGCCTTGCAACATATCGGAGGACAGCTAGAACGAATCGCTGATGTGCTTGAGAATATGGGAGGAGCAAAGCAGTGAGTGAAGAGAGTCCAGCAGAAGTCTCCAACCTAAATCCAACTCTGTCAGCAACCTGGGTAGGAGCTGGTGTGTATGAGAAAGATTATGAAACGACTGGTGAGTTGATCCGGTACCAAAACGCTCTATGCAGGGTAGCTCAGTCGGATGACGGTTCGTGTGTCATCAAACGGCATACGGTATCGAGTCTGTTCGTTCTACTGGCAACGGTTGATATGCCTCATGTACAGGCGATGCTGGATGCACCGGACACGGTAGATGTTCCGGTAGTGCGCAGTGTGGTGTTGAAGCCCGTGCATGGGTTGGACGGAGAACTGATCGAACAGCCTGGGTATCTATCAGAGGTCCAGGTCTGGTATCAGCCGATAGACCTCAGCCAGACGGACAGCTACATGATAGTGAGAGGGGGTGAGGGCTTTGAGCTAGTCGAAAGGACGTTTGAATAAAGGCGGTTTGTTATAGGGGCAGCTAAGGACATGATCCAAGGTGAGACCAGGGGACTTGAAAACCAAAAGCCGGCCAGCAAAGGTTGATGTTGCAATATTGGCGTTAGCGGTGGTGTTAGCTGTGGTGCATATCGCAGGGTTAATGGCGCGTTGAAACTTTTAGTCGGGTCGGGGCTCACTGGAGTCCCGGCCTTCTCTGGCTTTGTGGCTGAGCGAGCCAGAATCGGGCGCTGACAGGCGAACGGACCCCGGACTGGCACTCACCCCTTGGCACGGGGGTAGCGGCGCTTACAGAGGCGCTGAGCGCTTTTCGATTTAGGTTTGTAGACTGCTCGATATAGTGGACCCCATGGAAGATAAACCCCATGGGTGATGGACAGCTTAAGGGTGTTGACATAGTGAGGTAGTTGATGGGTCACGGTGGATATCCCCTGGCTGATGACGAAAGATGTAAAGCGAAAAATCGTCAGGGTGACAGATGTGGTCGGAGAGTTGCGCCGGGTACCACGGTCTGTTCAAATCACGGTGGACGTAGCCCACAAGTTCGCAAACGCGCTGACATAATTGCTGAGGTTCAAAACTGGAGACTGAATACTCCAGAGGTTGACCCCGGTGAGCAACTGTTGCGGATGGTCGCTGTAACTGCTTACCGACAACACTATTATTCGCGTCTACTCAGTCAGCAGATGGATTGGGACAACCCTGACGCCGACTTTGTGGACGAGATTCGCGGACTGGTTGGACATAAAAAAGGGATTTCGAAAGATGGTGAAGCGATCCCGATTGAGGAATCCGTACGTGCTCTGGTTGGCTTAGAGCAAAAAGAACGTGAACTGGTGATGCAGTTCAGTGAGAAGTGCGTAAAAGCTGGCCTCAATGAGCGCCTGGTGAAACTAGCCGAGCAACAGGCACAGATGATGGCCGGTGCCATTGAATCGGTACTTGGCAAGCTCAACCTTACTTCAGATCAGCAAGCTATCGCTGGTGAGATTGTGGTGTTGGAGTTGGAGAAACTGGCAAACGGCAACGTGCCGGAGGTTCCGGCCGAGGTATTAGAAAGCGTGGACACCATCTGATGAGTGACGACGCCCAGCAAAGCCTGCTACAGGCCGTAGACCGCACCGTGAGCGCTGGCGAGCCTCCCCTGTGGTGTGCCGACCACCGCAGCGCGTACGTGGTCGCTCTGGCTCGATCAGCGGCTACAGGACAGCGCTGGCGCTCGGCGTATGACTCAGAGCACGAGCGCTGGTTTGCCGCGCCGGTTGATCTTGTCGAGTAGTAGGAATAGTACCGCTCTCGCTTTGCAATGCCTGGCAGCGTGCAATATAGTACCGAATGCGAGCCTTTTCGGTACTATCCCTGCACGGAGCTGCCATGCCCACGCCACCCACGAACGCCGGACGCAAATTCGTGCCGGAACCGCTGAGTCGGTCAGAGACTGACGTCCTGATCAAGACCGCTTCTAACCGTTCGTCGTCGGGTATCCGGCTACGCGCCATCATCGGCGTGTTGTACGGCGCTGGCGTCCGGCTTCAGGAGTGCCTAGACCTCTACTCCAAGGATGTTGAAACCCAAGCCGGAACGGTGCGCGTGCGAGACGGCAAAGGTGGCAAGTACGGAACTGTGGGGATCACGCCACGTGGTGCGGACTTGTTGGACCGTTGGTTAGATCGACGCAAGACGTTAGGGCTCAACGGTCGGCACCCGATCTTCGCGCAATACACCATTGGCAAGGTGGGCGAGCCGCTAGATCCGCGCTACGTGCGAAGCGCTCTGGCCAGGCTTGGAGCGAAGGCCGGTATCGAAAAGCGCGTTCATCCGCATGGCTTGCGGCACTCGCTGGCTTTCCAGATGGCGCAAGATGGCGACTCTACGCACGAGATCCGCGATCAGCTTCGACACACATCACTTGCGATCACCGACCGCTACGTTCGGCAATTGCATCCGTCCGAGGTCATAGAAACGATGCGTCAGAAAGATTGGTGACATGCAAATGGCCCGCCCGGCATCCAACCGGACGGGCCACCTTTGAAGCGCTACCTATTCGCTCTGGTGCTCGCACTTCGAACCGATGGACGATTCGCAGCACGCCCACACGGTCACACCATCGGCGTTGCGTCGCGGGTACTCGCCTTCGCTGACCTCCTCAACGCTGTAGCCGCCGTACCTCAGCTCGTAGTCCATGCTCTGCGACGTATTGCGCACGAACCAGCTCAGCAGGCTGTCACCCTCGCTAAGCGTCGCCACGATCTTGCCGTCACGCTTGATGACTGTGTTCATGATCTTGGTCCTCTCCTCGTATGGTGTGGGGAGAGGACCGGGCAACTATCCCTTGCCCGGTCCTCGCTGTTCGATCAGGCGCTCATCTGACCGGTTGCGATCCGGTAGCAGTGCGCCGCCAGACGGCCGTACTCGAAGTGTTCGAGGTACACCTGGCGCTGCTCCTCGGTCAGGCTTAGGAACAGCTCTCGCTGCTTGCCGGATACGCCGCGCGGCACCTTGGTCTCTTCTGTCTTCTCCATGGTCTGACCCCTCTCGTTTGCTTCGTTCATCATGATACCTACTATACCCCCAATGCGTAGCGTATGCAAGTTCGTTGACGACTTACGATTCGGACTTGCATGTACCCGATCCGTAGCTTATGATGGAGACATCAACCGATCGAGAGAAGGGGCCACCACCATGAACGCCAACACCACCACCGTCACCCGCAAGCAGCAGCACAAGCTGACCACCTACCGGATGATCAAGGGCAACCTCGAAACCTTGCAGCGCTCGACCACTGCGAGCAAGGAGCAGATCGAGGTCGAGAAGAGGCTGTGGTACTCGCTGCAACGACTGGAGCACGAGTTGGGGATCTGATCCCCGCTCGTATGACCCCCGTCATCGGACGGGGGTTTTGTCTATCCTGACCACCATGGAGGAAAGATGATCAGGGCACTGAGCATGGCTGAGGTGGCACGCGCACTGGAGATGGAGACAGGTACCATCCGGACCTACCGCAAGCGCGGTGTGTTGCCAGACCCAGATGTGATGATCGGCGACGTACCCGGTTGGATGCCGGAAACCATCGATGCGTGGAACGCCAACCGGCCAGGACGCGGCAGACGACGCAAGGATATCGCCGACTGATGGGAGGTAAGAACCGCTATCGGCCAGACATAGCCGACCTGATACAGAAGCTCAAAGACGCAGGCTGGCGTGTCGATGAAGACCGCAACGGCTACCCTCGTGCCTACTGCCCATGTGACAGGCGAGATCACCAGGGCAGCATCCATCTCACGCCCAACCAGAACTATGCCAAGCGGCGATACCAGGTGCTCATGTCTATGATGGAAGAGTGCAAGGGAGGACGACCATGATCCATCTTCAGATCGACGCCGGTTATGAGATCCCATCTGACGACGTTGAGACGCGGGTAGTCACCATGGACGCCATCGAAGAACAGTTGATAGACCTCGAAGCTCAAGATCCATCGGTTCGTGACTCCACCGTGACGCTGTTTGGTTCCAAGCTCACGATCTCCCTGTTTGCCAGTGGCCAGACGGAGACCGATGCACTACAGCGCGCATGGTCTCGATTGCATGCGGCCATCGGTGTCGCGTCTTACGACCTGGGCTTGGTCAACGCGAAGATTGAGCCAGCGTTGTCAGTCGCCTGAATCGAAAACTTAAAGACGCTGGTCAGGCCAGGTTTCTATTTTCGATTCCCGGCTGACCAGCGTTTTTGATTTCACACGTTGTACGGATCTTCCCACGGCTCTAGCAGCCGCTCAGCCTCTGTGAACGCCTGGCAGATCGCACACTCCGGTTCTCTGTACGGCGCTCGTGAGCAGATGGCCATGTCCTGCCGGTAGAACCACGGCCGTAGCCAGTTGCGCAGGCGCTTCTTCGCTAGATGCTTGTCCGCGTGCTTGGCGAAGTTCAGCAAGATCGAGAGCGAATCAGAACTGACGACTACGTTCTCGTCATCCGATTCTCGCGTGCTCATGGCACCAGGATCTCACATCACGCCGGTCAGCTTGCCTGCCGTTTTCTTACCTCGACTGATGACGTTGCCAGCTCGGCTTACGGTCTCGGATTTTCGGCATAGGTGCCGATAACCGCTTACCGACCGCTGTCGTCTCGCCTCTGCCATCGTGCCCTGCTGACACTGGAGACCTCACGACCATCCGCTGACCACTGGACTCAGTGAACATCGCCTGCAGCACAGCATCCGCACGGTCAGTGGATCTGCCTAACCGTTTGCGGATTTCGTCCTTGGACTCAACTTGGATTTTGCCACCTGCCAGCACTTTCCACTTCGGCGCCACCAGCTCAGCTACCAACTCGTCATCGTCTGGCATCTCGATAGTAGACCCGTGGGAAGGGTCGAGTGCCTCTCTGGCTGACCACCACATCTCCGCCCGCTGGTTAGAAAACCCCATCGCGCCAGATCTGTCACGTGCGTGGCTGGCTCTGGACGCTACGAAAGCGCGTGCATCGCGGCCTAGCTCTCGGAGTCTCGATGCCACACCACCTCCGATACCGATCGCATCAACCACGATCGTTGCCGATGGCGCTACTGCCGACACGTGATTAGCTACGGCCATCTCATCACCAGAAATGACTTCCAGTCGATCGATACGAGCACCGTGCTTGTAGGCGGCTACGGTCTCGTCTGCTCCCTCACCTGACACATCTAGCCCTAGCGCGCTTAGCTCCTCAACCGGCTTGTTGCGTTCTCTCCACCTGGCCTGTGCTGCTCTGATCCACGACAGCGGTATGACGCTGTTCTCGCTGGAGTCTGCGAAGTTGCCTCGCACCTTGGAGATGAACAGAGGCGAGTCAACCTGCCAGGATCTGACTTTGTCAGCTACCCAATCGGCACTCAGGAGTAGATGACGGATGTTGTCTGGTACATACTCTCGCGAGTCCGGGCACTGACTGAGTAACAACTCTCGCTGTTCAACTTCGGCTTGGTTCTCTTCATCAACACCGTATTCGACATCATCCAACGCTTGCGCCATAGACCGTTTGTCGATGTTTGGCGTTTTCAAACCGTCGATGTGGATGCTGTTCCATCCGGAGCGGTTCTTGAAGAAGTTTTCGAATTCGCAACTGGGAACATCAGGGTTCCCGATGGCCAAAACTCTAGCGTCAGCGTTCGTCAGTAACGACTCAACACCTGTCCACAGGTTTTTGGAGATACCCGAACTCTCATCCACAACGACGAGTACGTGTCTCGCATGTATACCTTGAAAGCTGGAATCGTCATAGTCAGACGGCTTGCGTCCGAACCCCACTAGCTCACCATCGACGTACCACTTGGGGTATGGCGATCGAACGATGTTTCCGATCATCTTGCCGGACTTGTGCGCCTTACCGATCTCTCGCCAGAGGATGGACTCCACTTGCGCATGCGTAGGAGCGGTTGTGACTACGAACGCCTCACCTGGTTCGTGCACCGCGATCCACCACGATACGATACGGCTTGCAATGTACGATTTTCCCGAGTCGTGACAGCTACGGACTGCGGTTTTTCTATTGCTGACTATGGACTCGCAGATCTCTTTTTGCTTACTCCAGAGATGTTCGCCTAGCTCTGTCTCTATAAAACCCACCGGATCGTTGACGAACTTGTTCTCTGGTTTAGGTCGAAAAAGGTCGGCTGCTAACGCAAAAACATTGCGGTCTTGTGGCGATAGCTGCGGAGTGGGCATAGATTCCATGCTAATGTAGATCCGAAGAAAAAGCCCCGCGACAGCGCTAACTGTCCGGGGCTGTGGTTGATCTTTGAGAGGAAGACCAACGTGTCTGAGTCTAACGTACGTACATGCAAGACGTCTAATTGTGATAATACAAAGATACACGGCTATGGCTGGTGCATGGCCTGCTGTGCATACTCAAGAAAATACGGATGGATAGATCCGTCTGTAAGGCCAGGATTACAACCCAAACCTAGCGTGTGTAAATCTGATGATTGCAGTAGAACAGACATTGAGGGACGCGGATACTGCCAGACTTGCTACGGATGGTCTAGGACACATGATTGGGCAGACCCATCAGGCAGAAGACGGTTCCGTCTTAATGGTGATCTGCTAAGAGAGCTACGAGCAGCAGCTTATGCCGATATAGATAAATGTATCTATTTGGAAGGTTTCCAAAATCGACCTAGTGTGCACTTTCAAGGTAAGAACATGCTGGCATCAAGGTTCGTTTGGCTCGCTAGATGGGGCGATCCTGGCAAGCAGTCAGTACTACATACGTGCCGGAATGGAATGAGTGGATGTGTAAACGGAAGACACTTAAAGCTAGGTGATCAAAGACAGAACATGCTAGATGTAGTGAACGATGGTTCCCAAAAAGGTGTAAATAATCCAGCGTCAAAACTACAATTGAGCGACGTACATACCATAAGATCGCTAGCTGATATGGGCGTTTACCATAGACATATCGCAGAATGTTACGGCGTACATACAGAAGCCGTTGGGCATATATCCAGGCGAAGCAATTGGAAACACATTCCGGAACAAGCAGAACTTGAACGACTGGACGAAGAGATCAACGCCTATTACGACCGGATATTCTTCGGAATGCCTTGACCCCGACCGGAGGCACTACATATACTGGACGCAGCTCTTAACGTTTTTGACACGGGATTGTCCTTCGTTAAGGCTACGCATCTCGGATTTTTCCTTGATCGGAATCCGAGCATGTTCGGTAGAGATGGCCTCAGAAGTCTTCTGGCTTGTTCTTCTGGGGCCATCTCGCATTTCTGCCACTGGTATAGTGAAACCATCCATTAGTTTGCCCCTAATGGCGCCGGTGGTGAGGTCGCCTGCGGTGGCCTCACCACTTAATGGGAACCAGACAAAACCGCTGCTCAATAGGTGTGCGGCCGGGCGCGTTTCCCTCTCCACGCAGCAGCAAAAATCCTCCCGGAACAGGACCGGAGTTCCGGTACTCTTCAACGGCACGGATCAGATCCAGGTCGTTATCTGGCAACAACAATCGCTGGACAGCCAGCACAACCAAGAATCCAAAGCCGGCTTTTGTGAATACTTTCGCACGCTGATCGAGGCCATTCCTGACGCGTATGTCTGGACGTAGTCCATAGTGAAGCTCAATCGCGAGGTTGTCTACGGTGCACATGGTGACGTAATCGCCAACGGTGGTTCCCCGGCGTACATCGAAACCTGCGTCTAACAGAACCCGAACGACCCCGGCTGTGGCGACCTCGCGATATGCGCTGGCATCTCGCCCCTGACGTCTACGCTCATAGCGCTCATCCAAGCTCAGCGCGGCTGTTGCCGCCGCTGTTGTTATCGCCTGCCGTTGTGCCTGCGCGACTGCTCGCTCTGCAGCATTGCGCGCCACTCTGCGTTCATAGCGCCGCCGCCGCGCTGGGGTCCGGCGTCTACGATCCTGGCGGATACGCATCCGCTCGGCGACCTCTGCTCTGGACCACTCGGGTACTGGCACGGGTATGAGCCGCTGGCCACGCTGGGGCGGACAACCCTGCTCATCGAGCACGTTCTTGATGGTGTTCCAGCCGGTGGCGTATTGCCTGGCCAGCGCGTAGATGCTAGCCCCGGCCTCATACTGGGCGATGATGGTCTCGACTGGTAGCTGCGCCACCAGCTCACCTGGTCCCCTCATCTGTACACCCGCTGATATCAGCCGGTCCCTGATCGGCGTACACGAGACCTGACAGGACTCAGCGATGTCATCGACGGATTCGCCTTCCTGGTATCGACGTACGATCTCGTCAGTGTCGAGATGTCGCAGAATACGACCGTGAGATCCTGGCTTCGTCTCGAACCGCAGCTTCGCGCACTCTGAGAAGGTCCGCCGGTCTACACCCAGCTCTTTGAACCGCAACCGAATCAGACTGCCACTGACCCCCAACTGTTCGCCGACTTCTTTTAGTGTCAACCCGGATTGATAAAGCTCGATGGCCCGGTCTATATCGATCTCGACTCTACGGCTCACTTCTGATCCTTGGCACGAAGCCGCTGGCTGTGCAGCTCTTCGGCACTCTCCTGGTGTTCAATAACGGTTTTGATTGTTCCGACGTCCGTATCCAGGCGTTTTGCTATCGATCTGAGTGGATGGCCAGTTATATAGAGATGGACCACAAGAGCGCAGTTCAGATTTCCGAACGGGCACTCGGCGACACAGGACTCTGGCTGTTCCTGTTCCTGTTCCTGTTCCTGCTCCTGCTCTGGCCCCGCCTCCGGTTTCGGCCATACCCGTCTCGGTTCACTGGAATGAATACCCGCTTCTATTAGGCGCTTTCTGACTGTGTCTTTGCATACATCGAAGTTTCTAGCGATTTCGGATATCGATTGACCGGATTCGTACATCTGTGAGATTTGTTCGATATCAATGGTCTTACGGGGTGGCCCTCCGCCACTTTGTCGGACGGAAACTCCATGCAGATGCAGATATCGAAGAATCGTCCCAGCAGTCACGCCGAACTCTTTTGCTATGTCTGTTGACGTTACGCCAGACTTATATCGCTGGACAATCTCCTCAAACTGTCCATCAGAGATCTTGCGATTCGCTCTCTCAATCGCTGGAAGTTCTCCAAACCGCAACTGAATTTCAACCATCGCCACCACCACAATTCAGGATTCCTTGCTACGATAGTGGCAGATTGCTGGCGGTTGGGCCGGATCGGGAGTTATAGCGTCTACCCGAGCCGGAGCAGTGATGGTTAGTATTCCACTTCTCAATCGCAGAAGTTCTAACCTGATCGCGTCCGCGGTTGCACTATCTGAGGCTACAAGGCCCGAACAACCAAAGGGTTTCTTCACCGCTGCCTCGCAAAGGCTGGCTCAAAAGATCGGCTGGAAGAAGAACACCAATTCCAGTTGGAGCGAGCTGGCGTGGAATTTCTACGATGATGTTCCGGAGTTGCATTTCGCTGCCAACTGGATCGGCAGAGCAATGTCTCAAGGCGTCCTCTATGCCGGTGAGATCCAACCTGACGGCAGCATCGGTGAAGCGCCCGATGGGCATCCCGCGCATGACGTCGTAGCGCAGATAGCAGAAAGCCCGGTTGGGCGTTCTCAATTCTTGCAAGCATTCGGACCGCAACTCGCTGTTGCTGGCGAGGCTTATGTAGCAGTCGTGGATGGACAGTGGTGGGTGCTGTCCAACCAGGAGCTACGCGCTGAGCGCGGCCGGATCGTCGCCGAAGTCGACGGCCAGGAGATGACGATCCGCCAGGGCGAGGCCGAAGGCATCGACGCCTTCCGCATCTGGAAACCACACCCGCGCCGACGCATCGAGGCCGACTCGCCGGTCAGAGCGTCGCTGGGTGTGCTCGATGAGCTGGGACTACTCGGCGCTGCGGTACAAGCCATCGCCAAATCTCGCGTTGCTGGGCGAGGCATCTTGCTGGTGCCGCAGGGGATCAGGCCACCGACCACACCTGGCCAGTCTGATGCACAAGATGACGCGCTGGCGGTGCTCCAGGAGGCGATGAGCACGGCCATCCGGGATCCGGATTCGGCTGCGGCCACGGTTCCGTTGATGTTCGAGGTACCCAAAGAAGCGATCGCGGAAATCAAACACATCAAGTTTGAGTCCGAATTTGACAAGTTCTTGATGGACCTGCGGCAGGAATGCATTCGCAGATTCGCCGCTGGTATCGAACTGCCTGCTGAATATCTGCTGGGATTAGGTGGCACGAACCATTGGTCGCTTTGGGCGCTATCGGAAGAAGCGATCAAGGCTGGTGTTGAGCCGCACCTGGCGACTGTGTGTGATGGGCTGACACGAGAAGTGCTGTGGCCAATCCTGGACTCAGAAACGGCTAAGAATTTCGTCGTTTGGTATGACACGTCAAAACTTCGGTCGCGGGCGTCCAAGGCGCAGACAGCCCTTGAGTTGTGGGATCGCGGGATCATCAACGACGAGGCGCTGCGTCGCGAGTCCGGTTTCTCGGACGACGACGCCGACCTGCTGTTCCCGCAGGGTCTGCCGACCGGGCGCAGACGCGGCCCATCGGCGCAGCTACCTGTCTCTGAGACGCACGAACCTCCGGCGCATGAGCGTGTTGCTCGGGAGGCCAGATGAGCCGATCCCCGTGCGCCGAGCTGGCACTGGCTGAGGCGATTGACGCCCTGATCCACTCAGCACTCACCTATGCGAATCACCGTTACTGGTCCCGGTTGGACCGTAGCACTCGCCCCGGACACAAACACGAGCTGGACATGGCGGGATTTCACACACAGCGCCGTGTCACCGAGCGCCACATCGGCGACTTCAGGATGTTGGAGCACGCATGGCGTCGTGTCCCGGACGTGGCCGAGCGCTACAAACTCGACACGAACGCGCTGGTCAAGACGCTGGATGACTACACGCGCGCGCTGTTGACATTGGGACGTGCGCACTCATGGCGCAACGCCGTCGTGATGGCGCGACAGGTGCTCAGGGCTGCTGCTGGTCAGACAGCCGCCAGTGCCACCACTGCCAATTCTGGGCGGGTGCGTGTGTGATGGCTGCCCGTGATGACCTGTCGTTGATCGAGCGTCGGCTGCTCAACGCTGAAGATCGCGCCAACGAGCGCACCGAAGATTGGATCACCGAGCAGGTCGAGAACCTGTTTGACGAGGCGCGAGAGCTGATCACGAAGCGCGTCAATGGAGCGATTTTCGACGTCTCAGCCGCCGCATCGGTCGACCTGACCTTCCTGCTCAGCCTTGAGACGGAGTTCGCCGAGCTGTTCGACCGCATCATCCCGGCGCTGGTGGTCCCGTATGCGCTTGGTGCTGAGTCGACGGCCAGGTACCTGACCGGCGCTGACTGGGAGTCCTACCTCACCGGACTCGGCCAGCTCTACGACTCCTCACGTGTGCAGGAACACCTACGCACAGCGCACAACCGCCTACGTGACGCAGCCGCTGAGTTGTGGGGAGAGATCCGCGAAACGCTGGTTACCGGGGTTGAGCAGGGCCTGGGCTCCGAAGATCTAGCACGGTCGATCCAAGACACTTTCTCAGACGAACACGGTGACCTATCGCGTAGCCGGGCACGACGAATCGCCAGAACCGAAACCATTTCGGCAACCAACGACGCGAAACTGCAAACCGAACTTGACTTGCCTGAAGAGTTGAGACCTTCATATAAGCGCTGGATTGCGGCTGTCGATGAAAGAACTAGGCCCGAACATTTCGCAGCTGACGGTCAGACAGTCGAAATCGATGCGCCTTTCGACGTTGGTGGCGAAGCTCTGATGTTTCCGGGTGATCCTAACGCCAGTGCTGAAAACGTTATTCAATGCCGGTGCACTCATGTGGTTCTCGATTCGGTGGACGGAAATGCTCCACCGCCGCCACCTGACTCGGGACGCCAATACCTATCTGATGAACGTATCGACGAAGTGATTCGGTATTTCGAAGAGCAGGGTGTGACGCGAAATGCTTTCGTCGCCAGCTCTGGAGGAGCGAATATGAGTACTAAAGAAAAATTCACTGTTCGCGCGTTCGAGCGCGATAGAAAGCGCCATCAGATTTTGCATTTCGGGCGCCCATTGGCCGACCTGAAAGAGCTGACTGCGGATGCGATGTCCGAAACCGAGGTCACGATCGGCAGTGCCCGAATCCGTGCGGCAACACTGGTGAGTATCCCCGCGCTGATCGAAGCGAAAATTGAGCTGACCGGGCAGCCCGACAAAGACGGTTTCGTGGGCTGGTCTGGTGTGCTGGCCGTCGAAGGTGACCCGACCGGAGACGGGCGAGAGATCGCACTTGGCGCTCTGCGCTGGGAAAACTTGCCTCTCGACTTGCGTTGGACCAAGTTCGACCGTGGCGGGCATGACGATGCGGTTGTCGTCGGCCGCATCGATGAGATCGAACGCGTAGACGGTCAGATCCTGGCGACCGGCGTGATCGACACGACCTTCGCTGAAGGTGCTGCTGTGGCAGCACTGATTGAGCGCGGCCTAGCTGGTGGCGTCAGCGTTGACCTGGATGACATTCCCGCTGATCAGGTGGTGTGGCACGACGATGAGTATGGAGCACCTGAAGCGCACGAACCGGCGAGCGTGGCGGCGACTGATGCTGTCGCGCAAGCTGCCAGCGCCGATGACGAGTTCGCGCTGGTCGGAGACATCAACTTGCCGATCAACGACGACCGGGAACGGGCGTGGAACGGCTCCGAAGCAGCCAGCCGAGTCTTGGCGTTCGCCACCGATGACGACGGTCAGGTTGATGCATCAGTCCTGAGACAGGCGTTCCTGTGGAGAGACGATGACGCTAACCCGGAAACGGTCGGCGCATACCGACTGGGCTACGCCGACGTGGTTGGTGATCGCCTGGAGATCATCGCCAGGGGCGTTTTCGCTGTGGCCGGGGTTCTCGAAGGCGCGATGGGTGGCGTGGATCTTCCCGAGGCTGATCAGGAACGCATCCGCACGCGCGTGACCAGCCTGTACGAAAAGCTAGCGGAACACTTCGATGACGACTCCATCGTTGCTCCATGGGTGCGTGATGAGGCAGCAGCAGGCATCACCGACCTGGAAGATGCGGATGAGCTGGTTGCCAGCGCCTGGACAGAGTTCAAGAAATCCCCGCCGCTCCCGGCCGCGTGGTTCAAAGAGCCAACCGCTGAGCAGCTAGCAGCCAGTAACGGCCTGGTGGCCTGCGATGATGGCAGAATCTACGGCTGGATCGCGCAGAGTGGCGTGCCTCATGAGGGATACACCAGGCGCATCACCATCGAAGATTTCGGAAACGTTGACCTGACCGGGTTCCTGATGACGCCGAAAGAGCTGGACGACGGCTCAACAGTCAAGGTCGGCACGTTCACCATGAACGTCGGCCACCACCGAGACGGCGCGGAGTGCGAAACATCTGCCTGCCAGTTCGATGACTCCCGAACGGTGGCCGGAGTGGTCACTGTCGGCGTCAACGATGACGGCATGTGGTTCTCCGGAGCGGCTGCTCCGTGGTTGAGCGAGTGGGACCGCCAGGTTTTCGAGTCTTGCCGTCCATCTTTGCATCTGAAAGAGCAAAACGGGCGTTGGAAGCTCAAGGGACTTCTTAGCGTTCCGAAACCTGGATTCTTGCCTGAAGTTGCGGCATCTGCCGTGATCGACCGATCGAATCATGCGTTGATGCCAGAAATGGAACTCGCCGCTTCTGCCATTCAAACACCACCAGCCGATAACGTCATCGATTACCGGCGACTGGCGTCGATGGTGGTCGATGAGATGGAGAGCCGAAAGCGCATAGAAGTTGAGAATCTTGCTAGAGTGGAAGAATTGAAGGCTCGAATGAAAAATTTCGAGCCCGGCGAGCTTCGGCAGGTCGAGAAGAACGGGGTGGCTGCCTGATGGCATGTAGTAAGTGTGGCCAGAAATCTAAGGCGACCGTTTACGAAGTTGTTCTCCCTAACGGCGCCGCAACTTACGAAACAACGAATCTGAAAACTGCTCGGACTATCTCCGAGCGTAATGCAGGCTCTAAGGTACGAAAGAAAACAGCTTAGCAATTCACCACTGTTGGTGCTGGCGATTGGGCCGACCTTTTAGCTACACGGAGGTAGGCACCATGTCTTTTGAGATCCCCACTGATCTCAGCGCCCTGACTGATGAGGATCTGTCGCAGGCGCTCACCGATGCCACCGAGGAATTCAACTCCAAGGTTGCGGAAACCAACGTTGATGATGCGCATCTGTCTCGACTTACTGCGCTGGCCGATTTCGCTGATGCTGCTCGCGCTGAGCAGGGAAAACGAGTCGAGCTAGCCGAATCGACAGCCGATCAGATCGCGAAGCTGTCCGACCGGTTCCACGGCAAAGCCGCGACTGCCCCGGCAGATGATGCTGGCGATGATGAACCAGGCGATGCTGATGCTGATGCTGATGGCGACGACGTCACCGCTTCGGCTGGCGCGGTTGAGCGTCGGCCGCGCATCAACATCGCGCCAGCGCTGAAGAACCGGCCGCTGACGGTCGCGAATCGCGGCGTCGAGTTCACTGCATCGAGCAGCGTTAATGGTTTCGCGCCGAACCAGGCGCTGGGTCTGGATTCGCTCAGCCAGGCCATTCACACCGCTGCGAGGTCAGTGCGCACAGGTGGCAAGTCGAGCCATAAAATCCTTGCCGCAACCTACGCGCTGCCGTTCGCATCTGATCTGATCTCGTCTGGCCCGGATGTGACCGAGGGGACCGAGCTGGTGCGCCACGCTGCCAGCCAGTCTCGCCTGCCTCAGAAAGATCTGGTGGCCAGCGGCGGCTGGTGTTCGCCATCCGAGACGATCTACGATATCCAGCAGATCGCTTGTGCGGATATGCAGTGGAACCTGCCAGAAATTCAGCTCACCCGTGGCGGCCTGCAATTCTTTAAGCCGGTGCCTCTGGACGCATCCGAGCTGGTGTTCGTCCACACCGAAACCGCCGACATCGCGGGTAGTGAGAAGCCCTGCTATCACATCCCGTGCCCCGACCCGGAGCACGTGCGCTGTGATGCGGTTGGCGTGTGCCTGGAATCCGGAATCCTGTCTGACAAGTTCTTCCCGGAGCGGATCAACTACTACCGCGAACTCGCGATGGTCGCGCACGAACTGCGACTTCGCAAACTGCTGTTCGACCAGGCTGTGTCCGAGGCCACCATCGTTGAGCTGCCGCAGACATTCGGCGCGTTCTCGGCGTTCTTCAACGCGGTTGCGCTCCAGGTCAGCGACTACACCGAGCGGTACTCGCTGTGCGACTCGATCGGTGTCGAGATCGTCGCACCTTGGTGGCTGCGTAACCAGATGCTCGCCGACATCGCACGCCGCAACGGTGTGTCCATTGATGAGGTCAACCCGGCTGTGATCACGCAGGCGTTCGCCCGCCTGGGCGTTGCCATCCAGTTCGCCAAGGGGCTCTACGTCGGCGACATATCGCCTCTCGGACGCGACGAACCGGCCACCGAATGGCCAGGTGGGGTCGATGTGCTGATGTACGCCGCTGGATCTCTCCAACTGGGCCGTGGCGAAGAGATCGAGCTCGGTGTCATCTATGACTCCGAGAAACTGAAGACGAACGACCACACGGCGCTGTTCTCCGAGGAGTGCGTGGCGCTAGTGGACCGCTCGCCTGAGGTTCGCCTGCTCAGAGTCCCGGTCTGCGCCGATGGCGTCACAGGTGGTCAGACGATCCTGGACTGCCCAGCGCCAGACTTCGAGTCCATCGGCGCAGAGAGCTAAGCCCATGAGCTGCTGGGCGGTGTCGCTGATCGTACCCCCCTGGTCTCGCACACGACACCGTCCAGCTCCACTACCTCGATAGGAGGGCAGCTATGCCTACCATCACCAAGCTGGTCGATGGCCCAGTTTCTACACCGCTGCCCTTCGGGCTGCTGTCGGTGGCGACCGTGGTCGATGTGGACGACGTACACGAGATGCTTGGCGTGTCGTGGATGGACACCACCTGTGGTCAGGCGTTCACCTGGGACGACGAGTGCATCGGGGACGAGTCTCCGGTGTACCCGGAATCGCCTGAGTCGCCCGAGTCACCAGGCGCGCCGGAGTCACCGTTCGACACGGCCAAGCAGTTCAACCGGCCTAGCGATCGAAGCGCTGATGCAATAAATGTCTACTACGGACACGAATGCAGCACTATGGGCGAGTCATTCAATGAGGCTCGCTCTGCTGCCCGTCAGGGTCTGTTACTTGGTGAACAACGCGCGCTGGAAGAAGCAGTGCTGGTCGACATTTTGGCAACAGGTGGAGACGGCCAGATCCCGGTACACGACCTGACTCCGGCCGGTGATGCTCCGCTCGGAGTGGTACAGGCGCTGGCCTACCTGGAAAACCAGCTTGCGATTGATTTCGGTGGCACGGGTGTGATTCACGTACCACCGGGTTTGAGCGCGTTCTTCAGCCGGTTTCATCTGGCACATCGCGAGGGTCAGCGCAAGATCACCGAGATGGGCCACCGCGTAGCGTTCGGCGCTGGGTACGGCTCGGCGAACATCGGCCCAGACGGGCAGCCTGCTCCACCAGGACAGGCATGGATCTATGCGACCGGGCCGATGATCGTTCGTCGCGAGCCAGCCAGCCTGGTACCCGATGACGACTCAGCCGCCATCGACATCCGCACCAACGCCCGGATGGTTCTGGCTGAGCGGTCTTTTGTCGTCCAGGTCGCGTGTGTCGTAGAGGCGATCCGAGTCGATATCTCTTGTTGTGGGTGCTAAATGGCTAAACAAATCGTGAGAGTGAAACCGCGTGATCGTCAAGCGTTCGCGAGATGGCTGGTTGCCAACAAATACAACGTGCGAACCGTCTCCTCTACCGAGTTCGGTTTGCCTGTGGGGCTGCTGTCTGTCGTACCTGAATATCTCTTAATGGGTGCGATTATCGACAGCAGGCCATATCGGGGAGCTTCGCCAAGCTCTGTTCCGGCGACAAACGGCCAGGTAAGGCTTCGCAAGACCGAGGACGGTGCGGCCGAAGTGGTCGTGAAGTCGTTAGATCCGGAGCCTGAGCCTCAAACGGCCGTCACACCTGATGAGCCTGCCGCTGAGCCAGAGACGGTTCAGGTGGAAACCGACCCACCGGCTGTACGAGACGACCTGACAGCAAAGCCAGTGAAAAAGGCTGCTCGCAAACGTGCTCCGAAGCCTGAGACAGAAACAGTCAGCGTGAAATTCGGTGAGCTTCCGGAGCCGTTCCAGAAGGGGGATGAGTGATGGGATGCTGCAAGGCACCAATCATCATTGATACCGGCGGTGGAGAAGAATCTCCAGGTGGAGGACTCGTAGATAGCGTCACCGGAGAAGGAGTCATCGACGTGACACCGACTCAGGGTGATCCTGTTGTTAGTGTAGCTCCTGGAGCTGATGGAGAAGTTCTCGTTACCGACGGTACTACTGTTGAGTGGGCTAAACCATTTGATGCGGGAAGTCATGCACCAACATTCTCAAACGAGAATGGCGTGTCCGTGGCTATCGGGTACGACTATTCGTGGATTAGAGTGTATGACCGAGTCTTTGCGCACGGTTTTATTAGAGCAACAGTGGCCACTGCGAATGCGTTCTCATCTATCAGTGTAGATCTGCCCGTCCCTTCGACGGGCAGCAACAATCTGGTAACCGGTGTCATCACAGCCGTCCAGAATGTCGTTGATGCACCAGTGACAGTTGGATCTGTCAACTACACCCCTACCGACCCCCAAGTTGTGAACTTCTGGCTCCGGGCAGCTAACACAAACCAGCATAGTATTCACTACAGCTTCAGCTATCAAGCTGCTGTTTGACCGGTTTAAGCGATAGATCTGCAATCACGAAGGCAAAGTAACAGGTTGCTGGCGAATGGGCCGAACCTTTCGAAAGAAAGGATCGGATATGTCCAATTGTCCGGCAATTATTAATCTCGATAAGGTTCGTATCACCAGGGTAGACAACTGTGGTCGGCCAGTGTGTGGCGCGAACAACGCGTTTGTGATGGAGTGCGTTGCTGAGCTGGGTATGACAGCTCGCATTAACGAGCCCGGTGAAATTCGCCTTACCGCAGCGAATGGTAAGACGTGTGGTCTTCGGGAACGCTGTGTCGAATTCGAAGGCTACGACGTCACGCTGTCGTTTTTTGCCGCATCTCCGGAGCTAGTCGAGTTGCTGACAGGCAACGATGGCTATTTCGATGCACAAGGTAACGTTAAGGGATGGTGGGACACCACCATCCGTTGCCGTGGTGGTATTGCTATCGAGGCATGGGCCGACATGTCGGAAGACGTCGCCTGCCCAGACGATGAGGACGAAGGCGAGGGCGTCTGGTTTTACTTCCTGCTGCCGTGGCTGACGAACGGTCGCCTCGGTGACCTGACTCTGGGCGATGACGGCGTGACCTTCACCTACACCGGTCGCACCAAGCGTGCGTCGCGCTGGGGCGTTGGTCCCTGGAACGACGTCGATCGCGACGAGAACGGCGACCCCGGCCCGCTGCTTCAGCCGGTGCCGGAAGACGCCCACCGTGGCGGATTCCCGACGACTGTTGCCCCGCCGGAAGCTGAATGCACGTATCTGGACGTGCCCTGCGAGAGCCCAGAAAGCCCGGAGAGCTAAACAGGTGGATATTGTCATCCCGCTACGCAGTGGTCAGAACGAAGAGCTTCGGTACGCGCTGCGTAGTTGGGATGCCCACCTTTCATTCAGCAAGGTATGGGTGATCGGTGGAAAACCGGCTTGGCTAGCAAATGTGAATCACATTCGCACGTCGCAGGCCGGCTCAAAATACAAAAACACCACCACGGCGTTAAAAAAGGCGTGCGAAACTGACGGCGTCTCTGAGCAGTTCATCTATTTGAACGACGACATGTTTCTGATGCGTGAGTTCGATAACGTTCCCGTGTATCACCGAGGATTAATGTCTGAGTTCGCCAAGAACAGGCGGCTCGCTGGTCCGTATTTGCGGGGCGCGAAAAACACGTTGAAACTGCTCACCGAGCTGGGACATCACCAACCGCTCTCCTATGAGGTTCACGTACCGATGGTCCTAGACAAAACGCTGATGCTCAAGGCGCTGGAGATCGGCAAGCATGTGAATCCTCTTCATAAGCGGTCGCTTTACGGAAATCTCGTTGGTCTGGGTGGTCAGCGGATTCAAGACCCAAAAGTGGCTACGAAGAGTGCGTTTGATCGTAGACGGCCAATCATCTCCACCAGTGACGATTCGTTCAAACGCGGGCAGGTTGGTGTGTTTATCAGACAGCGGTTTCCAGAACCGAGTAGGTTTGAGAGGTAGGCCAATGCTGACTACTGATGTCTGCCAGAAATGGCCAACAGACTACTCATGCACGAGTCTCGATCCGGAAAACGTTGATCCCGACCTGCTAGATCGTATGGAATGGATCGCCTCTCAAATCCTTTATGAGATGTCAGGTCGTCGGTTCGGTCCATGTCCAGCAGAGGTCCGGCCATGCCGTAAACGTTGCGGTGATACCCCCATCTGGGTCGGCAGTGGTGTGATGCAGCCATATATTCAGGGTGGCAAGTGGTTTAACGACTACGGTTCGTGTGGATGCAAAACGCGTGATTCCTGCTCGTGCGTGGACATGTGCGAAGTCCAGCTACAGGCACCAGTCGCGAGCATCACCGAAGTCCTCATCGATGGTGCCGTGGTCGATCCGGCTGATTATCGCGTCGACAGTCCAGCGTTGCTGGTCGCTCAGAACGGTCGCTGCTGGCCAGCGTGTCAGGACATGACGAAACCAGCTGGTGAGCCGGGCACGTTTGTTGTGCGCTACGAGCTGGGTCTGCCAGTTCCGGTGCATGGCGTCATGGCCGTGTCGATACTGGTGGCCGAGCTGATCAAAGCCTGCGAAGGCGACGACTCGTGTCGCTTGCCGTCGAACTGGGTCAGGATCACCAGGCAGGGCGTGACAGTCGAACGCGAACGCAACTCGACCAATGACCGCACCGGGATCTACGAAATCGACGCACTCTTTCTAGACCTGGTGAATCCGGAACGGCTTTCGCAACCAGCGCGTGTCTACTCGCCTGACCTGCCCCGATCTCGTCAGCAGGTGTGGCCATGAGAAACCACGACGACGTAGCGTTCCTGGCCGAACACCTACTGAGCTGCATCTGCTCATATCTCGATCAGGTCGCCGACCAGATCGAGCACTATCCAGGGTGCCCATCGAGTACGTGCGTGGTAGCCGGGACACCGGTCGATGACGACTGTTGTAAGGACGGCGGTCAGCTTCGGGTATGGGTGGACTCGCTCTACCCATCGGACACGTTCCCGACGCCGAGCAACACCGTCCGACAACCTGCCGGGTGTGATCCGGCGAAATCCACGGCTGTCGTATATGGATACCGACTCACACGGTGTGCGCCAACTGTCAGCCGCCAGGGTGTCGCCCCGACATGTGAGCAGCTCAGCCAGCACGCGCTGACCATGCACACCGATGCACAGGTGCTTTACGAGGCTGTGCAGTGTTGCCTGGCACAGCCAGCGCTAGGCCGCAAACGCGTCTTTCCGCACCTGATCGGCCGAGTACAGGTAGCTCCACCAAACGGCGGCTGCTCCGCTGTGTTCGGAACCGTCACAGTTGATCTCGGTCGGCCGTGTGGCTGCCCGTCTGATAGCCCGGAGAGCTAATCATGGCCGTAACCATCAACGCCGACGCGTTCCGTCGCCTGACTACCGACCCGAGTGGCCCTGCTGGTCAGCGGCTGCTGGCCTATGTACGCCGAGTGCAGGCCGCTGCGGTCGCATCAGCACCGGTCGATTCTGGAAGATTGCGCTCAGACATCACCATTGATGGTCCAGATGTCGGGACCGACTCAATAACCTACAAGGTTGTGGCTAACACGGATTATGCGATCTTTATCCACAATGGAACGAGATATATCGATGGTCGCCCATTTTTGACTGATGCGCTTAGGAGCACCCGCTTCTAACGTGCGCACTTTCTGACACATGAACGGAACTGCAACCCCGTCTCTACTTTGCGGTTGCGTCTTTCTCTCTGCTGCTTGATCACCCTAGAAAAGAACGAGTTTGGGTGTTCACGCAGACTCTTCTCTTCTTCGCGCAGGCGTATTCTGGAGAGATGCCTAATCTCCTGTAGTGCGGACATGCCTACCTCCAGTAATTCCGGTTAGAATGATTGTAGTTCGGATGGCTGGCGTTTGGGCCGCATCTCCGCTGTCGAGACCAGGGGATGTCCATGGCCACTAAGAAGTTCGCTTACCGTACAGAGGAAATCTGTGCTGAGTTAGGCGATGGAATCAAACTCTATTTTCAGCCTACACCGGATGGCATCGAGACTCTCGCGTCTTACGCAGAGTTCGAAGAAGCTCGAGAAAAGGCTGCAAAACTTGAGAAGGATGAAGAATCATCCAAGGCGGAGAAGACGCAAGCAAGTGTTGAGTTGATGCGCAAACTCCGAGCCCTACTCTCATCGATGATGACTCTAGAGAGTCGTGAACAGTTTGCCTCTTTGAGCATGCCCATTCCGTTACTCAGCGAACTGGTCCAGTGGGTGACCGAGGAACAGTCGGGAAAAGATGGTGGGTCGCAGAACGGCTCTGTATCGCCTGCATCCAAAGCTTCGAAAGCTTCGACTACTGGTGTGTCAGCCACGGATTCGACCTCTACGGAGGACGACGAAGAGGAGGAGGAATACAGCTCGGAAGACTTCTGAGTCTTTTCGAGCAGTTCCTGCTGAATAATCGGAAAGATGATGCAGCTCGCAAGAAATTCGAGCAACAGCTATATGCACCACCGAAAGGACTCAAACAGAAGCCGCAGAAACGCAAGCAGAGCAAGGCCGATATTTCGGCGTTCATGGCAGGCGTGGATGCTCCGCTAGCTGGTAAGAAGGTTAAGCGTAAATGAGCGAAGTTGTTGGTAGCGCGAGCGTAGAGGTATCGCTCGATAGCTCTGCTGCCCAGCAAGAACTTCAAGCATTCTCGCGTCGACTCAGCGACGCTTTTTCTCGCCTATCGGACCAGGCTGCCAGCGAACTAAGCAACATCGGAAGCTCTGCTGATTTCTCGGGTATCTCTGATGCTGCCGAGCAAGCCGCATCGGACGCCGAGGCTGCCGTCAGTGGCCTAGCGAACACGGTTGAGTCTGAGGTTTCCGGCATCGACGGTGACTTTTCCGGTATTTCAGCCTCTGCCGAACAGGCGGCATCTGAAGCAGAGTCAGCCATTGACTCTATGGTGGGTGCTGTCGAATCAGACGTTTCCGGGATAGATGGTGATTTCTCGGGTATATCCAGCGGGGCTGAGTCGGCTGCATCTCAGTCTGAGGATGCTTTTGCTGGTGTTTCGAGCGCGATTGAGTCTGATCTGTCCGGAATTGACGCTGATTTCTCCAGTGTGCAATCCAGTGCGGAATCGGCTGCCGCAGGGACACAAGCGGCTTTTGATGGCGTCGGTGGAGATATCTCATCAGAGTTCGATGAGGCCGATGATGGGGCACGGTCCCTAGAGGGGTCAGTTACACGTCTCGTTGCGGCGTTCGCGACGATGGCGACGATTCGCTCAGCGGTATCTACTGTTGAGGCGATCAATACCGAGATGGCGCTGCTGGAAAATCAGCTCGAAAATACGGGAAACCAGCTTGGTCTGGTATCTGGCGAAATGGAACAATTCGCTCAGTCCGCATCACTGGAATTTGGCATCGACGTTTCCGAACTTATCGATGCGCAAGCAACTATTGCATCGTTCGCTGGCGACGTTGATATCGACTTCACCCGGATGCGTGAACTATCCATCGACCTGGCTGCTGAGATGGGTCGGTCTATACCGGACGCGGCGCGTGATTTAGGCAGGGCACTGGAAGATCCAGAAGCCGCGTTCCGGCGACTAGAGCGGCAGAATATCTTTCTTGATGATGCCACCAAGGATCTGGTTCAGTCTCTGGCTGAGGCGGGCGATACTGCTGGTGCACAAGCCGCGTTGTTCGAGGCACTGGAACAGCGTGTAGGGGGCGCTGGTGCAGCTTCGGCAGACTCAACAGATCGTATACGCCAATCGTTTCAGGCGCTGCTGACCGACCTAGGCGGGCCGCTCGTTAGCGTCATCGACGACAACATCGACAAGATCCAGGATCTTATCGCGGCTGCCTCACCATTGGCAGAGACACTGGGCGAAGTAGCCGGAGTCTCCCTCCAGGCGTTTCTCGCTCTGGCTCCCGCGATCGAGGCAGTAGCTGATGTGATCGGGCATATCCCATCAGAGGTACTGGCCGCAGCGGCCGGTTTTGTCGCACTACAACGCGCCGCTCGTGGCGCGGCGGGTGCATTGAATCTGCTGCGAGCACACCCGGCCATCGCGGCGTTGTCGGCGATCGCTCTCGGACTCGGCGCGATCAGCAAGCTGGGCTCGGATGCATCCGCCGAGATGCACGAGGTAGACCGCGCCCTGTCAGAGATCGCAGGTACGGGCGGTCAGGCTGCCACCGACCTGATGGGAAGGCTAGATGACCGGATCAACGCGGTTGACGACTCTTCGAAAATCCTGTTCGTACGCTGGAACGATGATCCCTTCTCGGGGTGGACAGACCAGGGCGGAAATCTCGAAACAGTCCTGGGCGACATCAACGACGGGATCGTTCGCCTGGCAGCAACCGACCTGGACGCTGCCGAAGCTGCGTTCGAAGCCGTTCAGGAGAGTGTCGCTGGTGCCGGTGATGAGGTCCAGGAGATGGCCGAAGAGCATCTCTCTCAGGCTGAGTATGCGCTGGACCAGGCGCGCGCCGCTGCGGAAGAGACTGCCAACGCGATTAATGATTTCGGGCAATCCACTGAAGAGGCGGGACAAAAACTCGCCGCGTTCGATGTGTCCGGCACGGGGCAGGACTTTCTCGCGTTCGCTGAAATTCTGGAAGAATCAGAACACGCAGCTGAAGATTTCGAGGCAGCCGCTCAGAGGCTAGGCGTATCGGTTGAGACGCTAGAAAACGCGGTTCCTGGTGTGCAGGCAGAGTTCGAATCATTTTCTTCCACACTACAGTCATCGATTCCTGGAATCGATGACGTTGTTTCTCGTTCGTTTGAGAATATGACGCAACGGTTCGATGGGTTTTTCGACAAGTTGAATGAACTGGAGCCAGGGTCTGAGGCTTGGGTAGCTGAAGTCCAGCGAATGGCTGAAGAAAACGACACTTTTGCGGACAATCTGTCTGGACTTGAAGTCGGTTCACAAGAGTGGATAGAAGCCGTCCAACGGATGAACGAGGCCGGTGGAGCACTCGATCTGTCCGATATTTCAGACGCGATTTTCGGTGTGCAACAGGATGCCGAAGATTTCGTCTCCAATATGGACACGATCGTCTCCACGGGCATGACGGGTCTGGCCCAACTGGCAGCAGAATCGCCGGAGATCGCAGCCATCATCGCGGCGAACATCGATGACGACGAAGCCCTGGCCGAGATGGAGGCCGGACTCCAGAAAATCAACGATCTCAACCGTAATGCCATGCTGGAAATGGCAGCTGAACAGGCGCTGGTTTCTCACGCTGTAGGCGAGGCGATGAGAACAGGAACACTAGAACCTCTCAATCTGTTGCCTGGAGACATCAGAGATAATGTGATGCCCAGTGTTGCTGAGGCACTGGGAGTGTCTGAACCGCTAGAAAACGCGGCTGGTTCATCTGCCGAACTTGCTTCTGGTTCGTTCATATCTCGATTCCTTTCTGGAATCCAAGATGGGCAGCCATCGTTGGTGAACCAGGCCGTTGACTCCACCGGAGCCGCTGTTGATGGAGCCACTAGCAAGGCAACAGAAGCCATCGGTGCCGGTACTGTCCTGATGGACTCAGAGGCATCCGGTATCCGTGCCGGTCAGTCTGGAACGCAGTCGGTCATGGTCGGCGCAACCGGTGACATTATCGGTGCCGGTGAGCAGGCAGCCGCAGCCGCAACAGTCGTCGGTATGGCGGTCACGGCGGCATTCGCACAGGGGATGTCTAGGACTACCCGACTAGTGACTGTCGTAGCGAGGGGCCTCACACTGGAGGTAATCGAGGCCGCGCAACAGGCAGCAGCCTTTGCAAACGTGGCGGGCTCTGCTCTCACCGGAGCATTCGCCGAGGGCATCGCAGCGCGCGCAAGGATGGCAGCCACTGCTGGGCGCCTGGTCGCGTCGTCGGCCATCTCAGCGGCAGCCGGTTCGACTAGTGGCGCCTACTCAGTCGGCCAGGCCATCAGCAGCGGTATCGCATCCGGCATCTCAGCCGGTGTTGGACGCATCATCTCAGCAGCGGTCGCAGCCGTGAGAGCGGCTCTAGCGGCGGCACGTGCAGCCGCTTCGATCGCATCGCCATCGAAGTTGTTCAATGATGACGTTGGCTTGCCCATCTCCGAGGGCATCGCTGAGGGCATCCTCGCTGGAGAGCGAGACATCATCGACGCCACGAAACGGGTGGTGGATTCGGCTTCCAGGGCGGCACGAGACAACGTCAAGCTGCTCGATATTGAGGAATTCACCGATCGGGAGCTGTCGGCACTCAAGCGCGGTGACGTCGACGCGTATCTAGAACTCATCGCTCGTGGCATCCCGGATTCCATGTCGGACCAAGCTGCGCTCAATTATCTTGCAACAGAGAGAGCACGAGCTGAAAAGTTCATGCGGGAAGTTCTCGGAATAGACATCTTCCGTCGATATGCCTCCTCGATGAGCGCATCCGGCGATGTCTTGGAATCTGCTCGCCGCATCGCAGATACCGCTGCCCGCGAGATGCAGTCTGAGCTGGACCTACGTGCCGACATCAGCGCATCTGGACGACAGATCGCACTCAGCAGTAGTCAGTCATCGAGTGGTCCAGCGTTCGTAGCCAGCGATAGCGAATCGATGCGTCCGGTCACCAATAACAACAACATAAATGTGATCACTCCCGCTCAAGACCCCGAAATCGTGGCTGAAAAGGTCATGAACCGACTCGTGACATCGGGCAGGTGAGAAAATGCCGTACAAGGGTTGGTTTTCATTCGGTGGAATCGAGTTATTCAACGCTGAGCGTTTCTATAACTACGCTCCGCAAATTGCTCCGGGCTGGGACTTTTTGGCGTGTGATGAGTGTGACACGCTAGCTGAGGCACTCGGCGATGGTGAATACCGATCGATTGTTCTTGATGAGCCTTCCTGGTTCGATCCGGACAATCCTGACACGTACCGGTTTGCTGGTTTTCTACCGCTGTCCATCGTCGGGCTGACCGACTCCACCCGCACAGCTCCAGTGCTCTCCTCCACTCGTGACGGTGGCGTGATCGGTCGGGTACGTCACGGCGTACGAGAGATCAACGTGACCGGTGTCCTGCTCGGCGCAGACGATTGCGCGCTCGATGCAGGTTTCGAATGGCTGAAACGAGCGCTCGACGGAAATCCGTGTGCCGGGTGTTCAGGCTCTGACCTGTGCTTTTTCTCGTGCTGCCCGGACATCGCATCAGGCACGGTTGATCCAAACTCCGAACCAGTCGCGCACCCGGTAGAGCTGCGCTGGGGCTGGACCACCGAGGGTGGCCGTTGGCGATCGGGACACATCAGCGTGCAGGAGTTGCCGACCATCGCCACCGGCCCAGAGTTCGAGCCTCCGTGTGATGACACCACGTACGAGGTCACGTTTGACGATCTCCAGGATGGCCAGATCGTTGACGTCGCTGTCGTCAACGCCGATGGCGAGACCCTGGATGAGTCCGGTCCAATCGTGTTGCGACGTGACAACTGGGTACCGAACCCCACGTTCCGGCGCGACGCTGACCTGTGGGATGGCCACGCCAATACGATCACCAAGCTTGCCCATGAAGATGCTGGCCAGATCAGCATCACAACCGACCTGGCCGAAGGCGATCCCATCGCGACCGGGCTGGCCAGGGCTCCAGGGCGTGCAGGCGACGAGTGGTCAGGGCGAGTCACGCTGGAGATCGACACCACGAGCACCAATCTGGTACCAAACCCGCGTGTCGGTTTCGCCAACGGGTGGTCGGTGCATGATATCCAGGCTTGGGACTTACATCGATCTACAGACCAGTCCTTCTCCGGCACTTATTCGATGTATGCGGAAATAATCGGCGCATGGTTGGTAGACAGTGAAGTCTCACGTATGCAGGTAGGCAATGAACAACCGCCGTTTAGAATTAACGTAAATGGTGGTGGCGATTATTTCGTTGGTATTCATGCTTTCCCTGGTGAAGATGCAAGATCCGTACTTTCGGCAACTTTCTACGACGCTGACGGCAACAACCTAGGCATTGAACATGCGGCTTTCCAGGTTGCGACACCTGCGGGAGTCTGGACCTACGTCAGCGGAACCGTCACTGCCCCGGCGCAGGCAGCCTATGTCACGCTACAGGCCACTCTAGTGACCGATGATGGCGCGGCTGCCACGGCCCGATACGCCTACTGGGACGGCGCAATCGTCACACCAACCGGTGACCCATTTGTGGACTATTTCGACGGAGGCATGCCGGGAGCTGCATGGACCGGAACTGCCGACATGTCGCCATCGGCGCTGGTCACCGATACCGACGCGGAGATCTGCATCTCCGTGGGCACCGACGAACTGATCGGTGCCAGAGTGACTCTGCAACCAGGACAACCGGCCGAGGTTGCATTTACAGCCATTCCCGTCACCGGAACTCAGCCGCTGAACTTGGAGATCACAGCGTGTGGTGACGTACCAGCCGGGACTCTCGTGCGGATTTCACAGGCGATCATGAGCAGAGGAACAGCCGAAGTCGAATACTTCGACGGCGAGTCTGAGATCGACGGCTATGACGTGTCATGGCGCGGTGGTCCCGATCATTCGCGGTCGGTGATGAGCCTTGCTGCCATGCCGGTCGCGGTGACAGCACCCGATGACTCAGGTCCGGTGCGTCCACAGGTGAGCGTGCTCGGTGGTGATGACGTACATGTGACAGAGGTCGTCGCACTATCCAGGCAGGTGATCGATCCGGCCGAGTGCGCAGAGCTGTACATCCGCACGATCAGAGACGTCACGGTCACCGAGGGTCCGGTGATCTTAGAGCGTTTTGACGACGATGAATGCTCCGGGCGCGTGGCTCGCATCGAGTGGACCATGACCGCAGGTATCCCCTGGATATGGCGCACGCTGGCTCCCGAGTGGCAGCCAGCCGACACCGGCCAGGTCGTTCCGGCTGCCGACGACTGCCCACCGGATCAAGGGCCACCTCCGCCGTTGTCCGATCCGAACTGCCCACAACCTCCTGACCCGCCACGTGCGCCGACGCCACCTGACTGCCTGGAGGATGTCACGACCTACAGACGCAGCACGGTTGTGATACCCGGTGACCTGTTGTCGCCATGGGAAAACGCAGTTCCCATTATCGAGCTGGAGAACCGGTCATCGACAGCGGTGAGACAGGCAAGGGTGAGGTTCTATCCGAATCCGCTTAATCGCACTGAGTTCACTGATCTCGACCCATGTGGATGGTGTGGCGAATTCATTGTTTCCTATATCCCTGGAAACTCAACGATGACGCTCGATGGAATGACGCAAAGGGTGTCCGTTGAGCGTCCAGGAGGACAGGAATTCACTGCTGACCATCTCATCTACGGCTCTGGCGGTGGTCCAATGACATGGCCCGAGCTGTCATGTGGATTGAGTTACATGATGACGGTCGATTTCGCACCCGATGACGCAGATGTAGTAACTACATCTGTTCAGTTGGCGGTGCGTTCATAGATGGCTATACCCGCAGAAGCACACACGGCATATTTGTACGATCGAAGCGGGATGGTCCGCATCGGTGAAATCACGGATGTTTCGGACCTGTCGTGGTCCCGAGAGCGCAACAGCGTCAGCTCGGCACAGGTGACCGTTATCAACCCAACGCCTGAGTGTTGCGGGCTACTGTCTAGGGTCGAGCCGTGGCGTAACGAGCTGGTGATCTATCGGGGCAACGAGCGGGTGTGGGATGGAGTCGTAATGACCCCACAGTGGTCGAGAGAGGCGGTCACGATCACCGCCCGCGACATGCTAATTTGGACGCAGCGGGCCATCCTGAAAACCGGCTACACCGACAACAGGCGTTCAGTGGTCGATAGATCCCGCCTGATCTTGCAAAGTGAGCTGGCCAGATTTGAAAATCTCAACCCACCTATCAATGTGCTGCCATTTCTGCAAATTTATGCCAGCAACGTGACCCGGCAGAGCCGTGAGATTTTAGATTTTGAGAAATATGTGCTCGATGAGCTGGAAGACCTAGCGACCGCTGGCGCGCATTTCGCCACAGTCGGGCGCAGCATCTACATCTACAACCGCACCAGCGATGCTCTCGGATCGTCAGCCACGGTCAGCGAGAACGATTTCGTTGGTGACGACATCACCATCACAGCCCACGGCATGGACTTCGGCACCTACGCCGCCGTGACCGATGGGGAAGGCCACGCCGGAGACGCTGGCGGGACCGATCCGTACTATGGCCTGGTCGAACGGCTCACCACGCAGCGTCCAGAAGGCCGCGACGATGGCGATCCGGTCGATACCGAAGCTCTAGCCGAGCAGGCCAGGCTCGATCTGGCCGGACGCAACCCGGTGCCGGTACGGCTGCGGGTCGGCTCCGGTGCCACGCTCGACCCCCGAACGGCGCTGACCATCGATGACCTGGTGCCGGGCAGGCGCGTGCCAATCCGCACAGAGATGATGTGCCGCACCGTGACCTCTGAGCAGGTCGTAGACCGCGTACAGGTCACCGAAAACGCTGGTGGCGAGCGGATACAGGTCACGCTTGACCGAGCACCCTTCACAGGAGGCGACTAGTGGATCTCACCAGCGAACCCGAAACGATGGACGGCTGGATGCGCCGCATGGAGAAACGAGTTGAATCGCTGGAGCGACACCGCCACCCGAGGCCAGCCACGCTCAGGACGCAGAGCTGGATTGTGCGCGAAGACGATGACGGCAACCTTGTGGCCGAACCAGTCAACGGTGGCCCGGCAGTTGTGATCGCCTCGTCATAGACGCGAAAGCGCCCCCGGTCCGGTGATGGACCAGGGGCGCAAGTTTCGCCTACCTCAGCTCAAAAGCTGAGCTTGCAGTGAGGTTTATTAGATCCGGACGTATCCGCAGCAACGAGAATCTCAGACTCGCATGTATAGATTCGGCTATCGACTCGGATGACTAGATCTGGAAGCATCCATGCCTCACCATAGGCGAAGCTTAGATTCTCTGGATGCCAAAAATGAGGCGCAAGCCAAGCGGCAATGTCAGATTTTATTTCACTCGCCTCATAGGGACGGATAGTGTCAATCTTTACTGTCATCGTGAACCGACCTGGCGGGTTCATGGTGTTGAACTCGAACTTCTCCAGGCTATAGTCGAACTCGATCACATCATCCAGTTCGGAGATTAGTTTGTCTTCAATTTCTTCAAACTGAGCTGGAATAACCTCTACCATCTCATCTTGACGCTTGATGTAGTCTTCTTCCGTCGGCGTCTCGGTGGGCTCAGGCTCTGTCGCTGTCTCTATTTCTTGTTCGTTGTCAGAGCATAGATCGCGAAAGAATACGTAGGTGGTCTTTGAGTCCCAGTGTGGTTGTAGCTCTTGTCCGATGTCCGAAGCTAAGAATTCGGCTGTAAAACTGTTCGAGAAGGGATGCAACCCCATCGAGCGAACATCACCACAGATGTCTGTGCTGTCACCTAACCCAACCTCAAGTGCGGCCGTTGTGATCTCCTCATCGCTGTTTTCCGGCGACATCCCGATCTCATTCCAAACGGGATCAAGTTCGGTCTCAACCGCCGTTGCTGTTTCTGTTTCTGTTGCTGCTTCGGTTTCGGCCGTGGAGATCGGCTCAGCGTTTGTGTTGCTGTCGTCATCCCCGCCGCATGCTGTCGCCACGAGCGCGGCGATGATTGCTAACCCAATTTTCCTCATTCTCATTCTCATTCTCATTCTACTTCTCCATCTTCTTTAACTGATTCAGATTTAATGACCAGAGCGCGTGCAATCATCTGCTCAAAAACGTCTGCGGCTGGCCGATTCGCCAGCTCTGCAACGTTGGCAATGGCGAACGACGCGATTGAGGCCAGCACCAGCGTCACAGCGGCGACCTCTTGCGGAGATAGGCCGACCAACTGCGTTTTCGCCTCTTGCGTGATCATCTCCAGATCACCAGGGTGAAAGTCGTGGATATCGGTTGCCTTGATCACACTTCGTATCAAATCGACAGCGCGTTGAGCCGAGTTGTCAGAACTCACTGTTTGCCTCCGGGTGGTCGTCATATTTATTACGATCCCGCATATCTGCGTCGAGCATCGACCAAGGCACTGAGAAGTCTCCCAAAACTCGACCAGCTCAACCGCATATGACCGGTCGCGATGATCATTGGCTGTGGTCGTCCATCGGCGTCGGCTA
The DNA here is from genome assembly GCF_010122465.1 of Phytoactinopolyspora mesophila. Taxonomy (NCBI): domain Bacteria; kingdom Bacillati; phylum Actinomycetota; class Actinomycetes; order Jiangellales; family Jiangellaceae; genus Phytoactinopolyspora; species Phytoactinopolyspora mesophila. The sequence goes on from NZ_WLZY01000005.1 coordinate 348,561, forward strand.
CCAGCTCTACCGACAGCTCGTGACTGGTGTCGTCGCTGGCATGGATCTTGGTGATGTACACCCGGCAACGCTCGCCGGGGTCGATGTGGACATGATCACACCATGGTGTGTGTCCTGATCTTTGTACTCTGTCTGGCATGGTCCCTGCCTCCTACTAGGTGGGTTCCTAGGCCCTGTCTGGTGTGGACGCACCTGGCAGGGCCGTTCTGTGTTTGGTCGTTGACGATGCACACGATACGCGCTTATAGGCGTGGACTCCACGCGGAGCGCATGCTGATAAGCGTGGCACGTGGCAGAAACCTCAACCTGTACATCCGGGCGGATGATGAGCCGCTGTGGGCGTGGGCTGAGCAAGAAGCCGCCCGGCGACGTCTCGCACTGTCCCAGTTCATGGCCATGCTCATCGAGCGTTATCGCGACGACTCAGAGGGCAACGAATCCTGAGCGCCGCTGTCTCCAGTACGCTCGGATACGAGCACGTCCAGGCGCACGACCTGCCGTTGCAGGTTCCAAAGCGCCGTCTGAACGGCAGCTTGAGCCTCGCTCACCCGGTCAACCTGCTCACGAATCTCAGGCGTGGTCATCGGCCGTCACCATCTCCCGGCACTCGCGCTCCGCGCGAAGACGCGCCAGCAGCTCATCAGTGCGGGCGTTCGATGCATCGTCGTAGCGTCGAGCCTGAGTGACCAGCTCGGATCGAGCCTGATGCAGAGCCTGGATCATCGCGTCGATGGTCTCGATGGAGTCGGTAGCCGCCTGGCGCTGGTGCGGGTTGTCGGGGTCGTAATCCCCGCCGTTCCAGGCGCTCAGCGCTGTGGCGAGACTTCGTACGGATGTCTCCAGTTCGGTGGTTATGGTTGTTGCCACGGTCGGACCTCCCGAGTCCGCATCGAGGGACCGGCCAGCGGTGGAATTGCTGTGTCGGTCCCGTTGGACAATCGGAAGTAGACGGTTACTAACGCAGTGGCAGCGTGCACATCTTGGTGACCGCCTCGCGGGCGTTGTTCGCGTGGATGCTGCACATTCCGGGTAGCCCGGAGTTGAGCGCGATCAGCAGATCGAGGCATTCATGTTGTCTGACCTCGCCGACCACGATGCGCTGCGGCCGCATCCGCAGGGCTTCCTTGATCAGCTGACGCAATGTGATCTCGCCGGTGCCCTCCAGGCTGGCCTGCCTGGTTTGCATGCGGACGATATCCGCGATCGGTGCGCGAAGTTCGAAGACTTCCTCACATGTGATCACCCTCTCCCGGGCCGGAACCGCGGAGACCAGTGAATTCAAGAGGGTTGTCTTTCCAGCTTGAGTGCCGCCGGAGACGATGATGTTCAGCCCCGCCGCGACGGCGGCCTCCAAGAATGCCGCGGCCTGCTCGCTGAGGGAACGGAGCTTGACTAGATCATCGAGACCGGTGGCATAGAGCACGTGTTTGCGGATATTGACTGCCCAGTGTTCTGAGGTGATATCCGGGATAACTACATGCAGGCGGCTGCCATCAGGGAGGGCGGCGTCGACAAACGGGCTGGAGAAGTCCACTCGCCGCCCCGAGCTTTTCAGCATCCGCTCCACGAGGCCACGGACCTCGTCGGCCGTGAGGATGGTGGTGGTCAGTTCACTGCGACCGCGGCGTGCAATGAAGATCCGGTCCGGCTGGTTGATCCAGATCTCCTCGACCTCAGGATCATCCAGGTATCGCTGAAGTGGCCCGTAGCCGGCCACGATGTCGGTCACCGAACGTGCGACCGCGCCCGGGTCTTCTAGTGGGGGCAGCGGCCGGGCCAGACTCCTCTCGCCGTAGGCGTTGACGACGTCGTCCACTATTCGCCGGACGGCGTCACGTTGGGTTACCGGATCGATGCCCTCCCGGCGCACGACGTCGCGCACCTCGGCATCGATGATCTCGACTGCGCCCATGACATGTTCTACCCACCGAAGAAGTCGAATTGGCGATACAAGGCGTTGATCATGCCGTGAACGACCGACTCGTTCAACCCCCGATCCGGTTTATCCACAGGTACCGAGAATCAGTGATCATCAACGTATATGTCGGATCTCAGGTGGCATTCGCGCCCCCGGAAAGGGATAAATGGAAGCGCCCGTAACCTCGCGCCCCCTGTCGGTGATCGTGAGCGGATTTTGGTTGTTCCGGCGGGTGCCCACCAGGCGCTTTGCTGCCGGGAAACAACCAAAATCCGCTCACGATCACCGGCACGCGGTGGCTGGGCCGGGCGACGTGGGTCGGGAGGGCGTTGAGACGCGTACCCTTGGGAGACGTGGCAACACGCGATATTGACGCTGAGATCCAAGAACTGTCCCAAATGCTGGCCGGGGTCGAGCACGTCCTCGAGCCGGAGAAGCTCAAGGAGCAGATCGACGAACTCGAGGAGCAGGCCGCCGCGCCGGACCTCTGGGACGACGTCGACCGTGCCCAGAAGGTCACCAGCCGGCTTTCGTATGCGCAGGCCGAGCTGCGGAAGGTGAGTGAGCTGCGGCAGCGTGTCGAAGATCTGCCGGTCATGCTGGAACTCGGCCGCGATGAGGGAGACGCCGACGCGATGGCCGAGGTGAGTAAGGAGCTGGATCAACTCCAGCGCCTCATCGCCGATCTCGAGATCCGGACCCTGCTGTCCGGCGAGTATGACGAGCGCGAAGCAGTTGTCACCATCCGGTCCGGCGCCGGCGGCGTCGATGCGGCCGACTTCGCCGAGATGCTGCTGCGTATGTACACCCGGTGGGCTGAGCGGCACGGCTATCGAGCCGACGTGCTGGATACGTCCTACGCGGAAGAAGCCGGCCTGAAGTCGGCCACCTTCGAGGTCAAGGCTCCCTTCGCATACGGGAAACTCTCCGTCGAGGCCGGGACGCACCGTCTGGTGCGGATCTCCCCGTTCGACAACCAAGGCCGGCGGCAGACGTCGTTCGCCGCGGTCGAGGTGGTGCCGCTCATCGAGAAGACCGACCACATCGACATTCCCGAGGCCGACATCCGGGTTGACGTGTTCCGCTCGTCCGGCCCAGGTGGGCAGAGCGTCAACACGACCGACTCCGCCGTCCGGCTCACCCACATCCCGACCGGCACCGTCGTGTCGATGCAGAACGAGAAGTCCCAGATCCAGAACCGTGCGGCGGCCATGAGGGTCCTTCAGTCCCGGCTGCTGCTCCTGAAGCGCCAGGAAGAAGAGGCGCAGCAGAAGGAGCTCGCGGGCGACGTCAAGGCGTCTTGGGGCGATCAGATGCGCTCATACGTCCTCCACCCGTACCAGATGGTGAAGGACCTGCGGACCGAGTACGAGGTAGGCAACCCGCAGGCGGTCTTCGACGGCGACCTCGACGGGTTCCTGGAAGCTGGCATTCGGTGGCGCAAACAGCAAGAGGGCAACACCGACTCCTGAAACACCGGGTTTGGTCCGAACACCAGCGGGTGCTCCCGGCAGCCGGGGCACGGGTGGCGACAGTGCGCATCGAGGTGAGTTGAGTCACATGCGCGGGAATCAGTTGCGGCAACAATAATTTTATGCCGTGTCGGATCTGGTGTCCGGTCCGTACCTTGTGTACAGTTCGGGCTGGTCGCCACAGTAGCGCGATCCAGGCCTTCGGGGGGCCTGCTTAGTAGCAGTATTTGAGAGGCCGGTATTTCGCATGCCATCTTCTGTGACATCTACGCGCCCTAATAGGGGCCGATTAGCGCTTTCCGCGGGTATGGCCAGCCTGCTGACCGGTGGTGCGCTCCTGGCTGTAGGACTCGTCTCGACCGCCTCGGCCGTGACCGCGGCAGACGGTCACGTTACACACGCGGACTTCTATGAATATGAGAAGCCCCATCCGAAGACCTGTGAGGAAGCGGGGCTTGACGGAGAACTGCTTATCCGGGTCGAGAGCGAGAACGGTGGCGGCGCGGACAACGCCGACGTCAAGGGCACCATTTCGGGTGATGACAACCAGTATCTCAACGTGGAACTGCTCAACGACGACAAGATCATTACGGGTGTGTTCATCAAGGCTGGCACTCCGTACCGCGTCTACACGGGCGGCGCCGAGAAAGACATGACAGGGCCGCCGAAGTACGAGGGCGGAGATAAGTTCCGGGCGATCAGCAACTGGTTCGTCTGCGGCGAGGAAAAGCCGACCGAGACGCCGGACCCGACTGAGACGCCGGATCCCACGGAGACGCCGGACCCGACCGAGACGCCGGACCCGACCGAGACGCCGGACCCGACCGAAACTCCGGATCCCACGGAGACGCCGGACCCGACCGAGACTCCGGACCCCACGGAGACTCCGGATCCGACCGAGACGCCGGACCCCACCGAGGACCCCACGGAAGAGCCGACCGAGGACCCCACGGACGAGCCGACCGACAGCCCGGAGCCGACCACACCTCCGGAGGATGACGAGGACAACGACGAGCAACTGCCGGACACCGGTTCGGCCGGCACGGCCTGGATGGTCGGTGGCGCGGCGCTGCTGCTGCTCGGCGGCGGCATGCTCGCCTTCGGTCGTCGTACCGCCGGTGGCATGGCCTGATCAGCAACGACGCTCCATCACACCGATAGCCGGTAGAGGTTCCCCTGCTCATCGGTAGTGGCCTACGGCCGGGCGTCCCTCCTCTAGGAGGGGCGCCCGGCCTGCTGTGCGCACCGCCCGGCCCATCGGCAATCTTGATTCGGGCCTGCGGTGCTCCGAGTGCAATCGCCACGGTGAGTCGTGAAACACGACGGTTCGGCCCGCTCGGCCGTGCCGTATCACCGAAGACGACGTACACTCGGGTGCGGCGTTTACGCGAGCGACCAGTTCCGGACGTGGAAGATCCCCATATCGTCGGCGAGGCAACGTGATCCGATTCGACACTGTCACCAAGGTGTACCCCACCCAGTCGGGGCCGGCTTTGGACAACTTGACCATGGAGGTCGAGCGAGGAGAGTTCGTCTTCCTCGTGGGCCCTTCGGGCTCTGGCAAGTCGACCTTCCTGCGCTTGGTGCTGAAGGAGGAACGGCCGACGTCGGGCCGGATCAGGGTGGCCGGCAAGGACCTGCACCGGCTGTCGAACTGGAAGGTGCCGCACCTGCGGCGCCGTATCGGCACCGTCTTCCAGGACTTCCGCCTGTTGCCCAACAAGACGGTCTTCGAGAATGTCGCTTTCGCGCTGCAGGTGATCGGCAAACCCCGGCGGCAGATCCTGCGGGACGTGCCCGCGGTGCTGGATCTCGTCGGGCTGGACGGCAAGCAAGACCGGATGCCCGATCAGCTCTCCGGTGGTGAGCAGCAGCGGGTAGCGGTGGCCAGAGCGTTCGTGAACCGGCCGTTGATTCTGCTGGCCGACGAGCCCACCGGGAACCTTGACCCGGCCACAAGCGTCGGAATCATGAAGCTGCTGGACCGAATCAACCGGACGGGTACCACTGTCGTCATGGCCACACACGACCAATCGATCGTCGACCAGATGCGCAAGCGGGTCATTCAGCTCGAGCACGGCCGGCTGGTGCGAGACCAGTCCCGGGGCGTGTACGGCTACACGCGCTGACCGCCAAGCCCTCTCTCACCCTTACGGAATCAAGCGATGCGCTTCCAGTATGTCTTGTCCGAGATCGCGACCGGCCTCCGGCGCAATCTCACGATGACCATTGCGGTCGTCATCACCGTCTCCATTTCGATCGCCCTGTTCGGCACCGGGCTGTTGATCCGTGCCCAGTCCGAGGCGACCAAGGGCTACTGGTACGACAAGGTCGAGATCTCGGTGTTCATGTGCAACGCCTACTCGGTTGCGGAGAACTGCGCCGGGGGTGAGGTCAGCGACAACGAGCGGGAGACGATTCTGCAGACCCTGGAGGGCCATCCCGAGGTCGCGGAGGTCTTCTACGAGTCTCAGCAAGAGGCGTACGACCGGTTCACCGAGCCCCTGGACGACCCGGTGGCAGAGGTCATCACTCCGGACCAGTTGCAAGAGGCATTCCGGGTCGCATTGGTCGATCCTGATCAATACGACGGCGTGGTCTCTGCCGTCGCGGGATTGCCGGGGGTGCAGAATGTCCATGATCAACGAGAAGTGCTGGGGCCGCTGTTCAGACTCCTGGACTGGTTCCAAGTCGGGGCTATTGTCATCGCGGTGATCCAAGTGGTGGCGGCCACATTGTTGATCGCTAATACCATCCGTCTCGCGGCGTTCAGTCGACGGCGAGAGACGGGGATCATGCGCCTGGTGGGCGCGTCGAACTTCTACATTCAGTTGCCCTTTATTCTGGAGGCCGCGATCGCGGGGCTCATTGGGTCCATTCTGGGCTGTGCGGCGGTGTTCGCCCTGCAAGAGGTGGCGGTATCGCGCCTGCTCGCGCCCAACTTCACCTTCACCGCATGGGTCAGTCAGGGTGACGTGTGGATGATGGTTCCATGGCTGTTGCTGACAGGTGTGCTCATCTCGGCCTTTGCGTCATTTATCACACTTCGCCGCTATTTGCGGGTCTAAGTACGTGTGAATTCAGGGGGCCCCGCCCCCAACGTTTCGGGCAAATCGCCTCTACCATTCTCGGTGTGAGGTGCCTGCCCGCATGCCGATTCCTCCGTACTTCTTCCATGTGCGTGTGAATGATGTTACGGTCGTGCACGTCTGGTACGGAGGAGTCAAGTGTGAATCGTGTGACTAACGGGGCCTCGTGGTACCGCCGAGGATTGGCGCTAGTGCTCACCTTGGGCGTGGCGTTCTCGGTGCTGAGCCCAGCATGGGCCGACAACCTCGAGGATCAGATCCGCGAGGGAGAAGAGCAACTCGAGGATACCGAGCGTGAGCTCGATGAGCTCCAGGAAGAGATCGCACACTCCACCCAAGAGCTGAACGAGGCGACTCAGGCGTTCGAGGAGGCCGTGAGTCAGATACCGGCGGCTGAAGAGAATCTGGCCAATGCCGAATCTGCACTGGCGGATGCGAACCGTGAGGTCGAGATCGCTGAGGGCGAGGTCATTGCCGCCCGGGCGGCCGACGCGAAGGCGGCTGAGAAACTGGCAGCTGCGGAGAAGCGGGTAGAGGACCAGAAGGTCCGCATCGCAGACGTCAACGAGCGTATCGACGGAAAACGGGCGTCCATCAGCCAGGTCGCCTCACAGGCGTACCAGCGTGGCACCGGCGGTGAGCTCGCCACTCTCGCCGCGGCCTTGCAGGCCACCGATCTTCACGAGCTTTTGACGACGGTCGAGGCCACCAGGGCGGTCGTCAATGCCGAGACCATGGTCCTGACCGACTTGCGAGACGATCGAGCCGAACTCTCCAACGAACGTGTTGTTCTCGAGGACCTACAGGCTGAGGCCGAGGAGCTGCGCCAGCAGGCAGCCGAGCAACTCGAGGAGACCGAGCGGGCCGAGGCCCGAGCCCGGGAGATGCAGGCAGAGGCCGAGCAAGCCACGCAAGCCGCGGCCGACGCCAAAGCGGAGGTCGAGGCATTGGTCGAAGCGCGCGAGAACGCGCGGCTGGCGGCCGAGGCGGCCCGGGACGAGAACGAGCGGCAGTATCAGGCGCTGGAGTCCGAACGCAACAGCATCCAGAGCGATATCGACCGACTCGAGCGTGAACACGCTGAACGGGAACGCGAAAGGGAGCGTGAGCGGGAACGCGAGCGGGAACGGGAACGCGAGCGGGAACGTGAGCGTGAGCGGGACCGGGACAACGGCGGCGGTGACAACGGCGGCGGTGACAACGGTGGTGGTGACAACGGCGGCGGTGGCGGCGGCGACAACGGCGGCGGTGGTGGCGGCGACAACGGCGGCGGCGGTGGCGGCAACGACGACGGCAACTCGTCGAGTGGTCTGCGGTTCCCGGTCTCGCAGCCATACGTGACCTCGCCCTATGGCATGCGTACTCATCCAATCACCGGCGTACGCAAGCTGCACGACGGCACCGATTTCCGCGCATACTGCGGAACACCGATCCGAGCGTCGGCGGCGGGCACCGTCGAGTGGGCGTCATACCGAGGCGCGTACGGCAATCAGGTCGCGGTCAACCATGGCGGCATGGTGACCACCTACAGCCACTTGTCACGCTATGCCGTCGGTGCTGGTGCCCAGGTGTCGCAGGGACAGGTGATCGGCTACTCCGGTACCACCGGGATGTCTACGGCCTGCCACCTTCACTTCATGCTCTACGTGGGTGGCTCGCTGCGGAATCCCATGGACTATCTCGGGTAACGAGCCGGCCCCCGGAACCGGCACGGCGTGGACACGTGCCCCCGGACCGGGTCCGGTGCCGGAGATGGGTGACGCCGGCGAAATGGATTCGTGCTGGCGGCGTCGCAGATGAGATCCTGTGGTTATGGCTCGCGAGCGCGGACGCACATTGGTGGCGCAGAACCGGAAGGCACGGCACGACTATCACATTGATGCCACGTACGAGGCCGGCATGGTCTTGACGGGCACCGAAGTGAAGTCGCTCCGGGCCGGCAAGGCGTCGCTCGGCGACGGCTACGCCGAGGTTCGTGACGGTGAGGTTTGGCTGCGCAACGTTCATATCCCGGAGTACGACCTCGGGACCTGGACCAATCACGAGCCGCGCCGGTCGCGAAAGCTACTTCTTCGGCGGGACGAGATCAGCCGGCTGATAGGCAAGACGAAGGAGAAGGGCTTCACCCTCGTACCACTGTCCCTGTATTTCAAGGACGGCTACGCCAAAGTCGAGATCGCGCTGGCTCGGGGTAAGAAGACACACGACAAACGGCAGGCCATCGCCGAGCGCGAGGCGAAGCGGGAAGCCGAGCGCGCCATGTCGCGGGCCCGCCGCCGCTAGCGCCGAGCCCGCTGCCAAGAGCTACCCAGGTGAGCGTGTCGACGGAAGCATACGGCGGGCGACGTTCTCCTTCGGGATCGGATCGGGATCGGCGATCCACGGTCCGGTTCCTTCGCTGACGTCGAGCACCCCGGCTTCGAACCAGGTGTACTGGCCTTGCAGCACGGCCTTGGCCAGAGACTCGTCGGCGGAGTCGGTGTTGTGCCACAGCGCGCGGAATAGCCCTTCGGTCCGCAGCCGGGCCTGCCGGCAGAACACATCGGCCAGCTCTTCCGCTGTCTCCGCGGGACTCGCACCACCGTTCCCTGGGCCGTCGGAGCCGGTTGCCGCGACACTGAGAGCCAGGCCCTCCGGGTTGGAGCGCATGATGTTCGCCCGCACACAGACCGCTGCCATTGCGAACAGTTCAGCGCCGATATCGACGACCCGTGCCAGGAATCCCTGTTTCTTCTCCAGCTTGCCTTGCCAGCGAGCCATCCCGTAAAACGTCTGCCGGGCGAGCTTGCGTGAGGCCCGTTCGATGTAGCGCAGATGGGTGGCCAGCGTGCCGAACTCGCTGTAAGCGTTCGGTAGTTGTCCAGTGCCGGTGGCGAGTTTGGGGAGCCACTTCGCATAGAAGCCCGTTGCGCTCGCCGCGGCCTTGGCCTTGCCGGCAAGGGCGACGTCGGGATCGATGATGTCACCGGCTGCCTGCAAATGCGCATCGACGGCTTCGCGTGCGATCAGCAGATGCATGATCTCGGTGGAGCCTTCGAAGATGCGGTTGATCCGCAGATCACGCAGGACCTGTTCGGCCGGGACCGCCCGCTCGCCGCGCGCTTGCAAGGAGTCCGCCGTCTCGTAACCCCGTCCGCCCCTGATCTGGACGAGCTCGTCCGCCACCTTCCATGCGGTCTCACTGCACCACAACTTGGCCAGCGCTGCCTCGATCCGGATGTCGTGCCGGTTCTCGTCGGCCATGTGCGCTGACAGCTCGAGTATGGCCTCCTGTGCGAACGCGGTGGCGGTGATGTAGGAGATCTTGTGTGCGACGGCGGCGTGCCTGCCGACCGGCTTTCCCCACTGGACCCGTGCCGCCGACCATTCGCGCGCGATCTTCGCGCACCATTTGGTAGCCGCGGAGCAGGTGGCCGGGATGGCCAGCCGGCCGGTGTTGAGGGTGGTCAGCGCGATCTTCAAGCCGCCGCCCTCGGGGCCGAGGCGATTCTGCGCCGGTACCCTGACCCGGTCGAAGCGGGTGACACCGTTCTCGATCCCACGCAACCCCATAAAGGCGTTCCGGTTCTCCACCGTGATTCCTGGAGAGTCGGCCTCCACGATGAACGCGGTGATACCTCCCCGTTCGCCCTCCCGTTCCGGCGCCCGGGCCATGACGACCAGAAGCTCGGCAACCACGCCGTTGGTGGTCCAGAGTTTGACGCCGTCGAGTTCGTAGGCGTTGCCGTCCTCGATCGGTGTGGCGGTGGTGGCTAGCCGGGCGGGATCTGAGCCGACGTCGGGCTCGGTGAGTAGGAACGCGCTGATGGCCCCCCGGGCGCAGCGGGGCAAGTACTCCTGTTTCTGCTCTTCGGTGCCGAACGCCTTGACCGGTTCGGGCACACCGATCGACTGGTGGGCGGAGAGTAGCGCGCCCAGGGACGGGTGAGCGCTGGTGGCCAGCCGGAGAGCTTCGTTGTAGGCAACCTGGGTCAGTCCGAGACCACCGTACTCCTCCGGGATCTTCATCCCGAACGCCCCGATGCGGGCCAGCGCCTTGATGCTCTCGTCGGGGATCCGGCCCTCGCGTTCGATGACGGCAGCGTCGAGCTCGGTGGTGCATACGGTGTACATCTGCTCGAGGAAGCGGGCAGCCCGGGCGGTGTCTTCGGCCGACAGGGTCGGGTGGGGGTGTATGAGGTCGAGCCGGAACCGGCCCAGGTAGAGCTCCTTCGCGAACGAGGGTTTGCGCCACTCCGTCTCACGTGCGGCCTCTGCGACTCGGCGTGCTTCTTGCTCATCGACGTGAACCGCGGCGGGTTGCGTCGTTGTCATTGTTCGCCTCCCAGCTTCGGCGGAGATCTACCATCAATTGTTACTCGCGAGTAGCCCTCAGCGAAACCTTCTTCCGCACGAATCATGGGGCGGGAATGTCGGTCGCCGGAAGGGTGTTGTTCCGTGTAGCCTTGTATCGCCTTGACGGCGTGGCCACTTCGCTGGTCGGCGAGGCATTGATAATTCAACAGGGGGTGAGCGGTTTCGACTTCGTACGATGAACCAGGGGAAGCGGGCCGAGGATGTCGCGTCATCTCGTAAACGATCGCGGCAAACGTTATAAGTGCCAACGAAAAGCGCACTGACTTCGCTCTTGCCGCCTGAGGCAAGAGACTGAAGTCTGTCGACCCGGGAGTGCTTCCGTCCCGGTGCTCGGCATCATTGAGGAGGCTCACCTGCCGGCACGGCTACGGGGTCGGTAGGGACATGTACGTGGCTGGGCTCGTCACGGTGACTTGCTTGCGTGATCACCGGAGCCAAGTAGAGGCATAGCAAGCTGCGCCCGGAGAAGCCCTGGAGAGGCGTCGAAGGACCCGAGTTCGATTCTCGGCACCTCCACACCCTGTGAGGCGGCTGGCCAGAGTGTTTCTGGTCAGCCGCTTCGTCGTTCCTGCCACCACGTCGTCACCTCTCGCCGGCGTCGCGGTGCTCGTCGGGCTCGCCCTTCGGCATCGTCTCGCGGGACTCGACGACCAGCGCCTTCTACGAGCTAGCCTGTTTGTGCCACTGCCGGTCGATGCGGCGGAGCAGTGCCGGGTAGACCAAGAACCGGCGCAACGGGGCGATCCCGGCCAGGTAGATCGAGCCGAGCCGTCCGTTCGGCTTGACCAGGACGGTCATCTGGCCGTGGTAGGCGCCCTTCCCGTCCGGGATCCAGCCCAGGTGCATCACGGTGTGCACGGTCCGGTTGGCCATCTCGGCGGCGAATTCGTCGTCGAGATAGTAGACGGTGGAGAACGGCTGGATGTCGATCTCTGGCTCGGTGGATATGCCGCGCAGCTCGTCGGGCAACCGATCCCGCAGTGACGGCGCGCTGGCGCCGAGTCCGTGTGATGCCTCGTCCCAGCCGAACAGTTTGCCGATCTTCCAGCGGGCGTTCCAGAGGAATCTCACGACCAACGGAGCCCCTTCGGGGAAGTTGTTGCCGAAGATCGCCGAGACAAGGCGAGGGAGTTCGCCGGCATCCCCCTGTGGTGGTAGGGCCCATACGTCCTCGATGGCGAAATCGGGGGCGAGTTCATGAATCCGCCAGGGCTGGGCGGTGTACGCGGTCTCCGGGAGTTTCATCCGACCTCGATTCATACGGAAGCGTATATAAAGACTATCACCGAATGTACGGCGCCGTATAATTGGTGCGAAGTGCCACTTTCACGAGCGGAGGCTGACAATGGCGAAGGTCCGGACTCCACCCGAGGCGTGGATCGCCCAGGGGCTGCGAATGCTCGCCGCGGGAGGCCCGGATGCGGTGCGGGTCGAGACACTGGCGCACGCGCTTGGGGTGACCAAGGGCGGTTTCTACGGGCATTTCGCCGACCGCGCGGCGTTGCTCGAGGAGATGCTCGACACCTGGGAGCGAGGGGTCACCGATGCGATGATCGAGCACGTGGAGGGGGTCGCGGCCAACCAGGACGCGCGAACCAAGCTGCGCCGGCTATTCGAGGCCGTGGACGCCGTCGACGACGAAGCAACACTCGGGGTGGCCGTGGATCTGGCCATTCGCGAGTGGGCGCGGCGCGATGCCGTGATCGCGGAGCGAGTTGGTCGTGTCGATAACCGGCAGATGGCATACCTGCGTTCCTTGTTCGGCGAGTTCTGTGATGACGAGCTGGAGGTAGAGGCTCGTTGCCTGATGACGATGTCGATGCGCGTCGGTGACCATTTGATCCGGGCCGACTACTCCGACCGGCGACGTGCCGAGGTGATGGACAGAGTGTCCCGCCAGTTGCTGGCGTAGTGACCCACCGGCTCCTCGAGGCGGAGACGTCGTTGCCGAGGTTCACAATCCCGGGTAAGAAGGCGAGTGTGACTGACCCGGAGGAATGATGCGCGTACTCGTTGCGGGGGCCACGGGGTACATCGGAACCAGATTGGTGCCTCGGCTGGTCGCCGATGGCCATGAAGTGCGTTGCCTGGCACGCGACCCGCGCAAGCTCCGTGACCTGCCTTGGTCAGCTGACGTCGAAGTGGTCAGGGGCGATGTGCTTGATGCCCAGAGCCTTGAACACGCCATGGCAGACGTGGACCAGGTCTTCTACCTAGTGCACTCGCTGAACTCGCAGCGGTTCGCCGATATCGATCGCCAGGCCGCTGAGACAGTCGCGCGAAGCGCACACCGGGCCGGTGTGCCGAGGATCGTCTACCTGGGCGGGCTACACCCACCGAACGAGTCTAAGCTCTCCGCGCACCTGGCTTCCCGGGCGGAAGTCGCGGACATATTCCTGCGTTCTCCGGTGCCAACAGTTGTGCTGCAGGCTGCTGTGATCATCGGTTCCGGTTCCGCCAGTTTCGAGATGTTGCGTTACCTGACCGAGCGGCTTCCCGTCAGCATCACACCGCGTTGGGTGCATACCCGCACACAGCCGATCGCAGTCCGTGACGTGCTGAGATATCTCCTTGCCTGCGTCCGGTTCCCGTCCGATCTCAACCGCAGTTTCGACATCGGCGGACCCGAGGTGATGACGTACGCGGACATGATGAGGCGATATGCCAAGGTGGCCGGGTTGAGCAGCCGGCTGATCGTGCCGGTCCCGCTGCTGACACCCGGACTGTCCGCGTTATGGGTCAATCTGGTCACACCGGTGCCGAAGTCGATCGCCATGCCGCTCATCCAGTCTCTGGTGCATGAAGCCATCTGCACCGAACACGACATCGCCGCATACATGTCCGGCGAGGACGGTCTCACCTCGTACGAGCAAGCGGTCGAACTGGCGCTGGAGCGCATCCGCGACGCCGAGGTCGAGAGCCGATGGTCCACGGCTTCGTCATCCGATGCTCCGTCGGACCCGCTCCCGACCGACCCCTCCTGGTCCGGGGGTTCAGTGCTCTCGGACCGGCGCACTCTGCGAGCGCCGGTGCCGCCCGCCGACCTGTGGCGGGTGGTCGAAGGGATCGGCGGGGAGAACGGCTGGTATTCGTTCCCGCTGGCATGGTCGGTCCGGGGTTGGGCGGACCGGATGATCGGCGGTGTCGGACTGCGCCGGGGCCGTCGTGATCCGGCGCGCCTGCATCTGGGCGACGCGCTCGACTGGTGGCGGGTCGAAGAGGTCGATCACGGCAATTTGCTCCGGCTCCGGGCGGAGATGAAGGTGCCAGGCCGGGCTTGGCTGGAGATGAGGGTGACGTCGGACGGCGACGGCTCGGTGTACCAGCAGCGTGCCGTCTTTGTCCCACGCGGTCTGGCCGGCCAGCTCTACTGGTGGATGCTCTGGCCGCTCCACGGGGTGATCTTCGGGGGGATGGCCAGGAACATCGTGCGCACGGCGGCTCGCTCGCCCGGCCAGCGGCCGTGAGCCACGGTGCGCGATGCCGCCGGTGCCGGTGACCATGATGGTCACGCTTCCTCCTTCTCGGTGTGCGGGCCAGTGGCCGGCTCTTGATCGTCGTGGGTCTGACCGATGGGACGGACATGGCGCAGCAGCGTCATGGTCAGGATGGCGAGCCCTACGAGCAGCCCCGCGCTGACGGCTGAGGTGGTGTTCAATCCGTCGGTGAACGCCTTGCGAGCAGCATCCAGCATCTCGGCTCCCAGCTCTGCCGGCAGTTGTCCGGCGACGCTTGTCGCTCCGGCGAGGCTCTCCCGCGCCATCTCGGCCATCTCTGCCGGCACCGCGGCCGGCAGGTTGCCGGATAGTCCACTGCTGTAGACGACGGTTCCGAGGCTGCCCAGGCTGGCGACCCCCATGGCGATCCCGAACTCGCCGCTCACCTCGGGCAAGGCCGCCGCGGATCCGGCCCTCTCGGCAGGCGCGGTCGCGATGACCAGGTCGGTGCTCAGCACCATCAGCGGAGCTGTGCCGAGGAAGACGACGAACATTCCCGAAAGCAAGAGGCCCAGCCCGGGCGCACTGTCGACCTGCGTGAGAACCAGCAGACCTGCCGCCATGACGACGAGCCCGGTAGCGACGATGTGTGGTGGTGGCAGCCTGCGCGCCAGCAACGGAACCAGCACGGCGACGATCATCTCGAGCATCGCCGCGGGCGCGATGCGCAGGCCAGCCTGCAGCGGTGACAGCCCTTCGACCAGCTGCAGGTACTGGGTGACGAACAAGTAGACCCCACCGATGGTTCCCATCCCGATCAGCATGATCCCGAGCGCAGCGCTGAAGGACCGGTTCACGAACAAGCGCAGATCCAGCAGCGGATCGTCAAGGGCGAGCTGGCGGCGGCCGAACACAACGCCGACGACGGCCCCGGCGGCGATCAGAAGTATCGGCGTCGCGGCGAAGCCGTCTTTGGCCAGTTCCTTGAAGCCGTAGATGAACGGCAGGATGGCTGCCAACGAGAGCAGCACACTGGGGAAGTCCACCCGTCCGGCGTCGGGGTTGCGGTATTCCGGTAGCAGGAACGGCCCGAGCGCCAGCAGCAGAACCATCACCGGCACGCCGAGCAGAAAGACCGAGCCCCACCAGAACCACTCGAGCAGGACCCCGCCCACCACGGGGCCGAGGATGGCGCCTCCGGAGAACGCGGCCATCCAGACCCCGATGGCCAACGCACGTTGCTTGCGGTCGGTGAACATGTTGCTGATCAGTGCGAGGCTCGACGGCATCAGTGTCGCGGCGGTGACACCAAGCAGCGCCCGGGTCAGGATCAGCATCTCGGCCGATGTCGAATACGCGGCAGCCAGTGAGGCGAGGCCGAAGGTTACCGCGCCGATCATCAGCAGCCGGCGGCGTCCGATCCGGTCGCCGAGCGTGCCCATCGTGATGAGGAAGCCGGCGATCATGAAGCCATAAATGTCCATGATCCACAACATTTGAGGGCCGGTGGGCTCGAGGTCGGCACTGAGATGGGGCAGCGCGAGGAAAAGAACCGTGTTGTCCAGCGCCAGCAACAGCACCGGGAGGAACAGAACGGCCAGGCCGAGCCACTCCCGTGTCCCGGCGCGTTCGCCGGATCGGGGCGGGTGGGCGACGGACATGTCGGGCTCCTTCTGAGTACGGGGTCGAATTCTGGCTCGGCGCAGCACCGGGTGTGGGTGCGGGGATAGAAGAGGTGGAGATCAGGCCGAGTCGGATGGGCGTGAGGCAGGCATCGGGGATACGTTGCGATGTTCGCGGAGCATCGCCGCCCAGCAGACCAGCTGGTCGAGCATGGTGGTGGCGGCAGCGCCGTGTTCGGCGTCGGGCTGGCCGCTACAGACGCGTTCGGCTTCGTCGCCGAGGCTGACTGATTGGCCGATGCCGACCGCACCCACCGCGGTGAATACCCGGTGAAGGTGGTCCACGGCGTGCAGCCCACGGGAGGCGCCGCCGTACGACACGAAGCCCACCGGCTTGGCCGCCCACTCCGCGTCGAACCAGTCGATGGTGTTCTTGAGCAAGGCCGGGAAGCTGGCGTTGTGCTCCGCGGTCACGACAACGAAGCCGTCGGCCGCCGCCAGCCACGGCGCGAGGTCCTGCACCGCCCGGGGGCGCCGTGTCCGGTCTTTGGAGATCAGCTCCGGCACGGCCTCGGGAAGCCAGGCGTCGGTCAGGTCGATCACGTCCACGTCGATGTCGCCGCGCCGGTTGGCGTGGGCGGCGAACCAGTCGGCCAATCCCTGCCCGGTTCTGGCACTGCCGATGATGATCACGACACGTAGTCGCGTGTCTGACATCTTTACCGCCCTCCTGACCATTCGGTTCGCCTCGCTGATGCCCAGTCTTCGAGCTGGCCGTGCGGGTTCACTGTTGGTTGGCTGGCGGTCCGCTGTTGGGTAGCGCTCGGTCGGCGGCGGCGGTGCCCGCAGAGCGCTAGCGTTGGGCCATGCGCTTCGGGATGCTCGGCTCGTTGGCGGTGTGGTCCGCCGAGGGGCAACCGGTGACGGTGCCTGAGCTGAAGACGCGGGCGCTGCTGGCCGACCTGCTGGTCCATGCGGACCAGGTGGTCTCGTCGGAGCGGCTGATCGATGACGTGTGGGGTGACCAGCTGCCCCACAATCCGGCGAACGCACTACAGGGAAAGGTGTCGCAGCTGCGGCGCGCCCTGGAATCCGCTGAAGCCGGCGGGCGAGACCTGGTGGTTTCCCGAGCTCCCGGCTATGTGTTGCGGATCCCCGACGACGGCCTCGATGCGCAGCAGTTCCAGCGCCTGTTGACGTTGGCCCAGCGCACCGACGTCCCCCGCGCCAAAGCAGCTCTGCTGGCCGATGCGCTCGCCCTGTGGCGTGGGCCCGTGCTGGCCGACTTCGCCGACGCCGGTTTTGTGCGCTCTGCCTCCGTCGGGCTGGAAGAACAGCGGTTGATGGCGATCGAGGAGCAGGCGGCGGCCCGGCTCGAGTTGGGCGAACATCGCCTGCTGGTGGGTGAGCTGAGCGATCTGGTTGACCGTTACCCGCTGCGTGAGCGGTTGCGTGCGTTGCACATGCGTGCTTTGTATCGCTCCGGCCGGCAGAACGACGCCCTGGCCAGCTATGGCGATCTACGTGAGCGGTTGCGCGACGAACTCGGCCTTGATCCGAGCGCGCCGGTCGCCGCATTACATCAGGCGATCCTGCGGCAGGATGCGTCGCTGACCGTCCCGGTGGCGCCTGCGGTTACCGTCCGCCCCAGCCTGCCCACGCCGGTGACCGAGCTGGTCGGCCGCGCCGAGGCGGCTGCTGAGGTGGCGTCTTTACTGAAGACGAACCGTTTCGTCACGCTGACGGGGCCGGGTGGCGTGGGCAAGACCCGCCTCGCGCTGGAGGTGGCCACCCGAGCCGCGGAGACGTTGGCCGACGGCGTATATCTGGTGGAGCTGGCCGCGGCCGAGCGTCCGGGCGCACCAGGCACGGATTCCCTTGCCGAGTGCGAGGCAACCGTGGCGGAGATGGTCTTGACCGCGATGGGAATCCGCGATGATCCCAGAGCGAGCAATCCGGGCTCGCCCGGTTCCACCAGTGTGACCGAACGACTTGCCGGTGTGTTCGCCGATCGGCAGGTTCTGCTGATTCTGGACAACTGTGAGCACGTGATCGACGCCGTGGCCGGACTGGCCGAGGTGCTGCTCACCTCCGCGGCAGAGCTTCGTATCGTCGCCACCAGCCAGGAACCCCTCCGGGCATCCGGTGAGGTGGTATGGCTGGTTCCGCCGCTCGAACTGCCGGACCCAGCGGCCGGCACCGATCCGGCGGTGCTGCGTCGGTCTCCGGCGGTGGACCTCTTTGTGGCGCGTGCCGCGGCCGCGGCACCAGGCTTCGTCCTCGACGCCGGCAACGCCGATGCGGTAGCGACCATTTGCCGCCGGCTGGACGGAATCCCGCTGGGTTTGGAGCTGGCCGCGGCACGAGTGTCCGCGCTGGGTGTGCACGAGCTCGCGGCCCGGCTGGACGACCGCTTGCAGTTGCTGACCGCCGGGCGCCGGCATGCGCCGCCGCGGCAGCGGACGCTTCGGGCCATGATCGACTGGAGCTGGGAGTTGCTGACCGACGACGAACGCACCGTCTTGCGCCGGCTCGCTGTTCAGCCGGGCGGGAGTACGTTGCCGGCGGCTGAAGCGATCTGCGGTGATGATCGCGTGGCCGCTGGCAGCGTTCCCGATGTGCTGGCGCGGCTGGTGGACCGGTCGCTGGTCACGGTGGCTCACGGCCCCCGCGGGGAGCGCCGATTCAGGTTGCTCGAAACAGTCCAGGCCTATTGTGTGCAGCGGCTGGAGGAAGCTGGTGAGCTACCGGCTACCCGCCGCCGGCAGCTGCGCTTCTATACCGAACTGGCCGAGCGTGCCGAGCCGCACCTGTATGGAGTGGCGCAGCGGCAGTGGCTGGAACGTCTCGACGCCGAGACCGCCAACTTGCGTGCCGCGCTCGACGGAGCGGCTCAGCTGCCGGACTCGACGCTCGGTTTGCGCTTGAGTAACGCGCTGACCTGGTACTGGGTGTTGCGTGGCCGACTGGGAGAGCTTGGCCGGTCGCTGGGGACGGCGTTGGCCGTTCCGGGGTCTGCACCAGCCACCGTCCGGTCTCGTGCCGTCGTGTGGCGGGCCGCGTTGGCCTTCGGTACCGGTGCGGAGCCGGACTGGGCCGGTATGAGTGATGAGGTTCTTTCGGCTCTCGAAGACCTCGATGATCCACTCGATCGAGCACGCGCCGAGTGGGCCCTTGGCTACTGCCTGCTGAGCGTCGGAAGTAGTGCCGGAGGTATCGGCTCCGGCCTGCTCGAGCAGTCGTTGACGACGTTCCGGGCCACGGGTGACCGGTGGGGTATGGCAGCGGCGCTCGTCGTGCGCGGCAGCTATCGTCTGCGCCAGGGTGCGGTCTCCTCGGTTGCCCGGGACGGCGAGCAGGCCATGGCGTGGTTCGAAGAGCTGGGTGATCAATGGGGTGTCGCGATGGCCGCCAGCCTTCTCGGCGAACGCGCGATCCTGACTGGTGATTTCGATGAGGCCGCCCGGCTGTACCGAACGTCGCTGCGCATCTCCGAAGAACTCGGGCTGTGGGCAGATGCGTGTTTCGTGCTCTGTGGCCTCGGCCAGATCGCGTGGCTGACCGGCGATAACGTGGCGGCCAAGGAATTCTTCGAGCGTGCCCGGCGGCTCGCCGGCGACCATTTCATCAAGGTGGCGATGGAGCTCGCGGAGGTTGGCCTCGGGGGTGTCGCCCGGCGTGATGGGGAGCTCGACACCGCGGAGGTTCGGTTGCGGGGCTGGCTCGACTGGAATCGCGGGATCCAAGCGCACGATCGAGTCGCCCACATTCAGACCGAACTCGGGTTCGTCGCGGTCCAGCGTGGCGACGTCGAAGCGGCGCTGGGGCTGTTCGGAGAGGGGCTGGATGCGGCCAGGCGCGTGGGTGACCCCTGGCTGCAAACACGCGCGCTGGAAGGGATGGCCGGCGCGTACATGCTGGCCGGGCAGCACGACGACGCCGCCCGCCGGCTCGAGGCCGCCGCCGGGATCCGTTCCGCGGCGCACGTTCCCGTGGCCCCGGCAGAGCAGGCCGAACTCGAGCGCCTGAACGCGCGGGTGGGAGCGGCACGTAGGCGCTGAGCAGGGGCCTTCCGGTCAGCCTTTGACGGCTCCCGCGACCAGCCCGGTGGTGAGCCGTTTGTGCACGAACAGGAAGAACACCACCACCGGCAGGGTGAACAGGAGCGATGCGGCCATGATCGCGCCGTGGTCCACCCGTTCCTGTTCGACGAAGAAGGCCAGCCCCACCGGCAACGTGCGCAGTGATTCGCTGCGCACGAACGTCAACGCGAACAGGAACTCGTTCCACGCCGCGATCCAGGCGAAGATCGAGACGGCGGCGATGCCTGGCCCGGCGAGCGGGAGGACGACCCGGCGCATGGCACCGAACCGGGTGCAGCCGTCGATCAAGGCTGCTTCCTCGAGTTCGTTCGGAACCGACAGGAAGAAGCCGCGCAGGATCCAGATCATCAGCGGCGTGATGAACGCGAGATAGGCGACGACCAAACCCCATAGGCTGCCGGTCAGCCCGAGGTTGCGCATGACGATGAACAGCGGGATGAGCAGCACGACTACGGGAAACAGCTGGGTAGCCAGAATCACCAGCGCGAGGTACTTCCGCAACGGGATCCGGAACCGGGCGAGCGCGTAACCGGCCATCGTCGCCACGACGAGCCCGATGGCCGTGGTGGTGACGGCGACGATCAGCGAGTTTCGCAGAAACCGGCCGAAGCCCCGGTCGATCACCTGGGGAAAGCGGTCGAAGACCAGCTCGGACGGCCACCAGACCGGTTCAGGGGTGATGATCTCCGCCTGCGGCTTGACCGCCGTGATGGCCATCCAATAGAGCGGGAAGACGGCGAACAGGCCGACGGCGATGGCCGCCAGATAGATGAAGATCCGCTGGACGATCCGGCGGCGGCGCAGCTGTTGCGCCGTGGGGTAGCGCGGTCCGGTACGCGGTGCCGCGGGCGGGGTGAGCGAGGTGGTCACGAGATCTGCTCCTCCTCGCGGATCAGCTTGATGTAGATGATCGTGATGACGATGAGGATGACGAACAGCACCATGGCCAGCGCCGAGCCCATGCCCCACTGGCTCTGGGTGATGCCCTCGACGTAGGTGCTGACCGAGAGCACCTCGGTGCGCCGGGCGGGCCCACCGCCGGTGAGCACCCAGACCTGGTCGAACATCTTGAAGTCCCAGATCGTTGAGATCACGACCAGCACGAGCAGCAATGGTTTCAGCATGGGCAGGGTGACCATCCTGAGCCGTTGCCAGGCCGTGGTGCCGTCCAGCTTCGCAGCCTCGATGATGTCGTTCGGAATCGTCTGCAGCCCGGCCAGCAGCGCGATGGTGACGAAGGGGAACGACTGCCAGATCACCACGATGCCGACGACGGTGAAGGCCGTGTAGTACTGGGTGAACCAGGAGAACTCGTCGAACGTGGAGAAACCAAGCGATGACAACGTCCAGTTGACGACGCCGTATTGCCCATTGAAGAGCCATTGCCAGACGAACGACGCCGCGATGTGCGGGATCGCCCATGGCAACAGCACCAGGACACCGAGCAGCCTGCGTCCACGGAACGGCTGGTTGAGCAGCAGGGCCACCGCGATACCCAGTGCCATCGTGCCGACCACGCAAATCAGGCCGAACACGACGGTGGTGATCGCGGAGCGGCGCAGGATCGGATTGGAGAAGATCTCGACGTAGTTGCCGAGGCCGATGAAGTTCATGTCGCCTTCGGTCAAGGCGCGGATGCCGGCGGCGTCGGTGAAAGACAGCCACGCGGTGCGCACGACCGGAAAGCCCACCAGTCCGACGATGAAAATCAGCGCAGGGGCGATCAGCAGGAGGGGGAACAGCCTGTCGTCGAAGATCCGCCGCCACGACCGCGTGGGTCCGGGCCGTGGCGTCACCTGGTGCCCCGTGCCGGGAACCAGAGACGGTCCCCGGCCAGGTGCTCCAGCCTCACTCAATTCGAACCGTTCCCGGTCCGGCTGTTGATCTCGTTGTCGAGGTTGGCCGCGGCCTCCTCGACGGTGAAGTTCCCGGCGATGAGCTCCTGCAGGGTGTCCTTCACCGCGGTGGCGCCTTCGAGCGCACCCCACCAGCCGGCCACCGGATAGGCACGGGCGTGCTCGATGAACTGCTCGGCAGCCACCGGAGAGAGCCAGTCGTCCTCGTCGACGATGGCCTCGGCCTCGGCTACCGTGCCCGGGAAGAATCCGGTGGTCTCGGCGAAGTCGGTGGCCTGTTCCGAGGCGATCATGTATTCGGCGAACGCCGCGGCGAGATCTTTCTGCTGGGACTCTTCGAACACCACGAGGTGGCTGCCCCCGGCCAGTGTGTCGCGGTTGCCAGCCGGACCGGCCGGCATCAGTACGGCGCCGATGTTGCCCTCAAGGTCCGGATTGTCGGCGATGATCCCGGTGACCTGCCAGGGCAGCGCCGTCACCATCGCCGATTGGCCATTGGTGAACTCCTCGGCGAGGCTGAGCGAGGTGAAGTCGTCGGTCTGGGCGTCCGGCGGACTCCAGCCGGTCTGCCACAGGGTGTCGAAGTACTCGAAGGCTGCGTGCCCTTCGGCGGTGTCGAATCCCGGCGTCCAGGTGTCACCTTCTTGAGTCGCGATCTCGCCGCCGGCCTGCCATACGAGCGGCAGGAAGAAGTGCTGGTTGTTGGCCGCGACCTGAAACGCGGCGACACCGGTTTCGGCTTCGATCGTCTCGCCGATCTCAAGCACATCGTCCCAGGTGTCCGGCGGTTCGACGCCCGCCTCGTCGAAGAGGTCCGTGCGATAGAGCAGGACCCGTGAACCTCCGTACCAGGGGTAGCCGTAGGTCGCGCCGTCGAAGGTCGCGGATTCCTCGAGTACTGGTACGAACTCGTCCCGGCTGAGATCCACCTCTGCGAGCACGCCCTCCTCGGCGAACTCCGGCGTCCACGTATTGCCGGATTCCGCCAGGTCAGGAACTTCGCCGGCGATGATCGCGTTGGTGTAGTGATCTTTCCCCGCGGTCCACGGCACGTATTCCACGTTGATGCTGACATCCTCGTGCTCGGCTTCGAATGCCGCGGCCATCTCGCCGACGGCGCTGCCGACGGGATCCGCGGCGTCGCCCATGATCCAGACGGTCAGTTCGCCCGAGTGATCGCCATCGGGATCCGGGGCCGCGGCGTCGCCGTCGTCGTCGTTGCCGCACGCGCTGACCACCAGCGCCAGAACTGCGACGGCAGGGACCCAGTTCAGGGCCTTCTTGGTGCCAGATCTCATGTCCATGACCCTTCCGTTGAGGTGAGTGCGGAGTTCGCGCACCCGGTTGAGCCGCCGGTGAGCACCGTGAGTGGCCGGCGGCGCCGCAGGACGGCGTCCCGTTTCCGGCGATGAGTGCGGGAATAACGCAGGCACAGGACACCTGCCGCACGGAGTCCTGCGTGGGTGAGTTGTTCGATGTCAGTTCGGAGCCGACCGGGATTGCCGGTCGCTGTCAGGCCGAGACGTGCTGGGAGGGTGGCCAGCCGGCAGCCGTCCTCATACGTGCCCTGATGAGCCGTGACACGAGACCTGCCGAGCCAAGGTGCCGATTCCTGCTTCGATGACCGGCCTCCGGGTGGACGCCAAGTGACCGACCACTTGCTCGTGCATGGAATGGCACGTGTGGGTACATACCGTTCCTCTTCCGTACTCAGGACGTGAACCAGGGTTGACCAGTGGCCTAGGACCGAACTGGAAGCAATCCTAACGAAAGGTAGTCCCTTTGGTGGGGATCGTGATGGAACCGAGATGAAGGGGTGTAGTGCGGAGTGTGAGCGCTGGTCAGAGCTTCGCCCTTCGGGTGTGTGCGGCTGGCGGAAGTGATCGCGAACAGCGACTTGGGGCGGGTGCAAGCACCCGCCCCAAGTGATTTCCCCGGATTGTCGTGATTAGCGCTACTGCGTGACCAGCCTGAGATTCCAGCTGCTCAACATGGGGTTGACCGGCTGGAAGAAGGTCTGAGGCGGCTGACCGGAGCCGCAGAACCCGGAACCGCCGGAAGTGACACCCTGGGCATTGATTCCAGCGGCGATGAAGGAACCGCCCGAATCACCAGGGGCTGCGCACGCGTTGGTCCGGGTCAGCCCGCGGACCGGCCCTTGCGCGTAGTTCACGGTCTGGTTGTAGGCCTGGATCTGGCCACACCGGTAGCCACTCGTGCGGCCGGAGCGGCAAGTGGTGGCACCGATGGGGGCGACCTGCGAGCCGTTCACGGCGGCGAAGGTGCCGTCGTAACGAGAGACGAGAGCGCGCGGGGTCCAGTTCTGGTTGACCGACACATAGGCGGCATCCGAGCCCGGGAACACCGAGCGCTCGAAGACGCCTTGGGCCGCGCCGTTGTGGCCGGTGGTGCGGGTGCCCACCCGGCCGCAGTGGCCAGCTGTGACGAAACCACGTGGCTGGACAGCAAAGCCGACCGAGCAGCCCGAGCCGGGAACGTTGTACGGATAGCCGCCGATCACGTCATAGAGGGGTTCGGGTGCGGTCCTGGAGGTCTTGATCTGCACGGTATCGGTGTCGACACCCACCTCGGCGAGCCATTCCCGGGCCAGCGGTCCCGCACCTGGTGCCGCTTCCACCACAACACTGTTCGACTCGACGTCGACGAACCAGCCGTGGATGTCGGATGCGTCTGGAACATTCGACTCGTCTAGATCTGCCACGACCTCACCGAGGTCTTGCTCGCTGTGCTCGACCAGCTTGGCCTTGGCGCCGCTGGCGCGCACCTCGGCTGCCTTGCTCCGGTCGGTGATCGCCACGACCAGGTCGCCGCTCTCGTCGATCCAGCTGCCGCCGAGAGCGTCGCCCAGGGTTTCGGTCAGCTCCTCGTGCGTCTCGATCGCATCGAGGTCGCTGGCGAACAGCTCGATCGCTTCCTGTGTGCTCAGGTCGAGGTCGCGTTCGGCCGCGGCGAGCATCTCTGGCGTGGCCAGGTCGGCGACGTCCACATCGTCGCTGGCGACCGCGCTCAATGGTGTGGCGAGCGCGATGGCCAAGGCCGCGGGCAGGGGTACCGCGGCCAGTCTCTTCAGTCGTCGATCCATTGTGGGGATCTCCTTACTGGGACGAGGGTGATGGAGGGTTGAACCTCCAGGGGGTATCCGTACAGTAGAGGGGCGCCCGCTCCGGCGGGTACATACCAGCTGGGTCATATCGCCGCGTGAGCGTCCCTGAGCTGGTACTTCGGGACTGGGCAGCGTCGAGCGA
This sequence comes from Phytoactinopolyspora mesophila, assembly GCF_010122465.1. Taxonomy (NCBI): domain Bacteria; kingdom Bacillati; phylum Actinomycetota; class Actinomycetes; order Jiangellales; family Jiangellaceae; genus Phytoactinopolyspora; species Phytoactinopolyspora mesophila. Next base: position 373,680 of record NZ_WLZY01000005.1, read on the forward strand.
GGGCGAGGAGGAATGGTGTTCGAGGCGGTCGGGCTCAGCGCGGCCGAAGAACGCATGTATCGCCTGTTGGTCGGCGTCGTCGAAGCCGATTCGGTCGCCATGGCCGCGATGCTGGAGGTCACCGCGTCCGAGGCGCAGAATGTCCTGGACTCGCTGCACGCCAAGGGCTTGGTCAGCCGCCGTGTCAATGGCGAGTCCGTGCGCTTCACCGTGACGGCGCCCGACATCGGGCTCGGACCGCTGCTGCTCAGCGGCCAGGAAGCGCTCGAGCGCGCCCGCGGAGCGGTCGCGCACCTCGCCGACGAGTACCGCAGCAGCGTCCGCCGCCGTGACGCCACACAGCTGGTGGAAGTGGTCACCGGAGCGCCGGCGATCCGGCAGCAGTTACGCAACCTTCAGCTTGGCACCCGGGAGGAATCGCTGTGGTTCTGCCGCTCCGGTCACGTGGCCATGCCATCGGAGGACAACAACGAAGAGTTCGAGATGCTCGCGCGCGGTGTGCGTTACCAGGTGATCTACGAGCAGGCGCTGCTCGAAGAGCCGGGCATGATCACCAACGTCGCGGCAGGCATCCGGCAGGGCGAGCAGGCCCGGGCCACCCCGCACCTGCCGGTGCGCATGGTGATTGCCGATCGTCAGTTGGCGTTGTGCCCGCTGGTGCGTGGTGGCGACGGTCCCGGCGAACCTACGGCCGCGCTGGTCCGCGACAGCAACCTCCTCGCAGCCCTGATCGCCTTGTTCGAGAGTTACTGGACCAACTCCTCGCCCCTGAAGGTCACCGAAGCCGCCGGCGCCCTGCCGGCCATTGAGCACGCAGCGCCCGAACGTACCTCGGAAGCTGTCCGGCACGATGACCTCTATCTGCTGTCGTTGCTGGTGGCCGGTGTCAGCGACAAGGCGATCGCGACCCAGCTGGGCATCAGCCAGCGCACGGTGCAACGCCGGATCAGCGACATGATGCAACGGGTTGGTGCCGAGACTCGCATGCAGCTGGCCTGGCAGGCGGCCCGCCACGGCTGGGTGTGACCCAACCGTGGCGGCCCGCGCGGGTCCTAAAGGGTTCGATCAGCGGCCCCCGAGTCCGTACGCGCGCTCGATGGTCTGCTTGACGATGTTGCCGGCGTCGTCCTCGGCCTCCACCTGGAGCCAGACGTAGCCGTCGGTGGCCCGGAGCGGTGGGTGACGGACAAGGGCCCGGTACTCTCCCGCTCCGTCGTCGAGCAGGCGGACGTCCTCCCAGGTAGTTCCGTCGTCGTAGGAAGTTCGCACTGACATCCGGACCACATCGAGCTCGCCCAATCCATCCTGGTGCCGCGCGGTCAGGCCGAGGTGAACCACCCGTCCCGCCGGCGCCTGGTTGCGCACGTCAGTGGGGACGTCGTAGTCGATCTGAATTAGTGGCAGTGGCTCTTCCGGCTGTGCCGGACGCGCGGAGGTGAAAGTCCACGTCGTACTGGTGCGCGGCGAGAACTCCCATTCCGGCTGGTCGCGCTCGACATCGAGATCGAGACGGTATCGGGCCGGCCCGGCGGCCACCAGGTAGTCGCCCCACGCGCCGATTCCCTCGAAGATGAGCTCCTCGTCCTGATACAGCCTGGCCGTGACCTCGTCACCCCAGGCTTCGTCCGCGTCTTCGGCGAATCCGTAGTGGTCGGAGCTGCTGTCGGCGAACTCCGGAATACGGATGGTCAAGACATCACCTTCGCGGTAGCTGGTCAGCCCGTCGACGGCCCGCGGGATCGCCGGGCGTACCACCGCCTGATGCCAATCGGTGTTGAGACGCTCGCCGGATTCGTAGGTGCGTGGCAGGTGAGTCATGCCGCCTTGGACCGGTATCCCGCTCAGCCAGGGCGAGTCGTGGCGGACCCGGTGCTGCCAGAGCGTGCCGCCGGAGCTGACCGTCTCTTCCCGCACGTGCGGGCTGCGCAGATGTCTCTCGGTCTGGTTGATGACCGACCCCATCCATTCCCGCCAGCCGAATCGCTGCTCCTTGACCCACTCGTCGCCTCCTGTGCCGTGGTACCGGTTGATGACGGTGGCGCTGGTGTCTCGATCCACGACGTGCCGGACACGCTCGGGAATCCGGCCTTCGGACACCTGCATCACGTCGTACAAGTACGGACTGTCGATCATCCCGGTCAGCCGGACCTTGACGTCGCGTTCGGCGAGCAACTCCAGAAGCGGTCCGGCCTGCCGGGGCGGAACGAACGTGCTCATCGCCGGCAACCGATAGTCGCCGGGCTGCCATTCGCTGAACCAGCTGTAGGTTCCTGGCGGCACGAACGCGGCCATCGCGGCGCCGGCGTCCGCGGCCACTTCCGTCAGAGCGTTGAAGTCGGGATCGCCGGATGGCGTGACGAGCGCCATGGCGTCTCGGACGTCCACGCCGGCATAGTCCTCCGGCGTGCCTTCGCCCACATGGACAACAGGCAAGGTCGTGGTGCCTTCGAGCGCGATGGAAGGAGAGTAGTAATACAGGTCCAGCTCTTGCCGCGGCCGCCCGACCACCTCGGCGGTCAACATCGGAGCGCGTAGCTGCCACCGGGAGTTGAACTCGAATCCGCCTGAGACAGCCTCGGTGGGGGTGACGAAGAGGCGTTCGGTGTGCGGGAACTTCATCACTGCGTTGCCGACGGTCCGCGAACCGATGTCGCGGTAGGCGTAGTAGCTGTAGATGCCGGTCTGCTCGGCCGGTTTCGGTGTCTCGATCTCCACCTCGACCGCGTCGCGTGCGTCGAGCACGACGTCCATGTCCTCGGTGATCTCCAGCTCTGGCAGGACGACGACATGTGCGCTCTCGCCGTACTCGTCATCCCAGTGGTCCATGTTGGCGAACACGTAGTACGAACCCTCGCCGAACTCGCGGGTGATCGTCTGCCCCGGCTGCCAGAGGTCGGTCACCATGTCGAACCGGGGATCGTCGCCGTAGACGGCCAGCGGCAGGGCGGTTCCCGGCCGCCCGTCTGGATCAGTGACCGAAAACGTCACGGTGTGCATCGGCGGTTCTTTCAGCAGCGAGATCACGCTGCCGACTTCGGTGTGGCCGGCCCGGGCCGTGAGCCGGCCGGAGTAGCGGCCCCTTTCGAGCACATCTGGAGCGACGACGACCTCGACCGACGCCGTCGAGCCGGCGGGCACGCGCAGATGGCGTTGCTCGAGGCTGACTGCGTTCTCACCGGGTTCATCGCCGCCCGCGGTGGTCAGTGTCAGGTCCAGTTCGAGGTCGACGTCGGTGTCCGTGGTGTTCGTGTACACGACGTCGGTGCGGGTGTGCTCGTCGTCATCCTCCGTGAAAGTGCCCAGGTGGACCATGCCACTCGCGTAGAGCCCCGGGCCGACGGCTCGGGCCACGTCCACGCGGCCGCCACCTTGTTCGTCCGCGGTGTATTCAGCCGCTGCCACACTGGTGCTGACCAGCGCATCCTTGAGTTCGTCTGCGGTCCACCCGGCGTGCCGCTGGGCCAGGATCGCCGCCGCGCCCGCTACGTGGGGGGTGGCCATCGACGTCCCGTTGGCCGCTGTGTAGAACTCGTCCACCGGGCTGCCCATGGACGTTCCGGCCGCTCGGGCGGCGGTGATGCCTACGCCGGGAGCGGTGATCTCGGGCTTGATCGCCAGGTCGCCGAGGCGTGGGCCACGGCTGGAGAACCGGGCCAGCGACTCGTCGCGGTCAACGGCTCCGACCGTCAGCGCGGCGTCGGCACTGCCCGGCGTGCCTACCGTCGTACTGGCCGGACCGGAGTTGCCGGCGGCGACGACGAACAGGGCACCGGTCTCTTCGGTCAAGGCGTTCAACGCCAGGCTCATCGGGTCGGTACCGTCGGTCGGCCCGCCTCCGAGGCTCAGGTTGACGATGTCGGCTCCGGCGGCGACGGCCCACTCCATGCCTTCGATGATCCATGAGCTCAAGCCGGTGCCACCGTCGTCCAGCACCTTGCCGTTCAGCAGTTCCGCGCCAGGTGCTACGCCGGTGCGCAGGCCGTCGGAGGCGGCGCCGCTGCCGGCGATGGTTGCCGCGACATGGGTTCCGTGTCCGATCAGGTCGTTGGTCGACCCGCTTCCGGTGAAGTCACGTTCGTCGCTGATCTTGCCGGCCAGATCCGGGTGCTCCGTGTCGATCCCGGTGTCCAGCACGGCGACCGTGATGCCCGTGCCGTCGAGTTCATGTTCCCAGGCAGCGGGTGCGCCGATCTGTTCGACGCTGTGCTCGAGGGCCGGTTCGACCTTCGCGTCCAGCCAGATCATCTCGATGTCATGGTCGAGTGTCGCTGAGACGTCGGCGTCGTCCCGGTTGTCGACCGAGTCCCAGAACGCGGCCGCGTCCCGTTTGTCGACGCTGATCGCGTGGGCGTCGACGCTCTCCAGCGAGAGCTCGTGCTCTGCGCTGGCCAGCACGTCCGTTGTGTCGTCACCGAACGGTGCCGCCGCGTCGCCGTAGCGGACGATCAGCGGCAGGGTGTCCATGGCTTCGTCGTGATAGCCCTGCTCGATGAGCTGATCGACGTTGAACAGCGCCTGGTCCAGCTGGTCGCCGTCCAGGTACGGGATGGCGACGTGGGGGATGACGAAGAGTTCGCCGTCGAGTTCGAGCTGGTGGAAGTCGATCAGTTCACGGCCCTCGGCCGGTTCGACGGTGACGACCTGGCGTCCGGCGCCGGCTCGTTCGACCCGCACGACGTCGCCGGTCACCAGCATCACCGTGTGCGAGACGCCCCGGGGGATGCCGTCGCCGGAGGTCGAGCCCAGAGCGAATGGCGGGTGGTGGCCGGGGCTGGTTGCCGTGCTGACGGAGATTCCGGTCGTGGCAGCCAGGGTGATGAGGACGAATCCGGCCACGACGTGTCGAAGTCTTGACAACGGGAGCATCTGTGCAGCCTTTCGGGAACCGAGCGGGGCAGCCGCGGCTGGGTGCCGCGTATCGCCCAGATTCGCCTGACAACCCACGGCGAGTCACTAGTTTGAATGTGCCGTTGTTATGACATGTCGCATTTTCGACATCGCCAGTTCGAATGTCGAACAGGGGAACAATGGGTGATTTACCCACTCGCGTCCGGTGCTTCGACGGCGCATCGTGTACACCCATGGACGGACCCGAATCGCCCGGTCAAGCTCCGGAGCGCGACCCAGATGAGCCGATGACCACACAGCGGGACACTGACGACGAACCCCGCCCGGCGGAACGGTGGGAGCCGCTATAGCAGGACGCCGGCGCAGCTTTGGGTGATACACCCACTCGCAACGCACACCGGACCGGGACACGATGTGCCTCACGGTCGCCCGTCGGGAGAGAAGAGGATCCAGGATGCGCACCACACCTGCCCATCGATCCGTGCGTCGCCTACTGGCGCCGGCGGTCAGCGTCATGCTGGTGGCGACGCTGGCCGGGCCGCTGCCGGCAGCCGGGAGCGGCTCTGCGTCCGGACCGGAGGATCCACCCGTCACGGACACGTCGTCCGGCACCCCGGCGACGGTGACACTTGTAACGGGCGACCGGGTCACGCTGACGCCGTCTGCCGGCGAGCCGGAGGTCATGTTCGATCCGGCACCCGGCTCCGAGCCGTCGGGGTTCAGTGTGTATCGAGACGGCGCTGACGTGCACGTCGTGCCCGATGACGTCGCTTCGCTTGTGCCGGAGGTGCTGGATCCGGCGTTGTTCAACATCACCACTCTCGTGGAGATGGGCTACGACGATCAGCATTCTGACGCCTTGCCGCTGATCGTCCGCAGCGCCGGCTCGGTGAACACTTTCGCCGACAACACGGGCCTGTTTCGGGCCGGTGAACAGCTCGAGAGCATCACCGGTGCCGCGGTCGAACTGGACAAGGAGAATGCGGCTGATCTTGGTGCCGCCCTGGCCGAGATCAGCGAGCCACGTCCGATGGCCGCCGCCGACGCGCTCGGGGGTGTGGACAAGATTTGGCTGGACAGCAAAGTCGAGGTTGCCGCTCTCGACGGCTATCTCGATCAGATCGAGGCGCCGGCGGCCTGGGACTCCGGGCTGGACGGCTCCGGTGTCACCGTCGCTGTGCTGGACACCGGTGTCGATGACGCGCACCCGGGACTCGAGGGGCAGGTGCGGGCACACGCCAACTTCACCGGCGCGGAGTCCGCGGCGGACATACACGGCCACGGCACGCACGTGGCGTCGCTCGTCGCCGGAACCGGCGCGGGTGCCGATGGTGCCCGGCAGGGTGTCGCACCGAGCGCCACGCTGCTGTCGGCCAAGGTGCTCGACGACGACGGCGCCGGGCAGGCTTCGTGGGTGATCGCCGGCATGGAATGGGCGGTCGATCAAGGCGCCGACGTGGTCAACCTCAGCCTCGGCGGTCCAGCTAGTGATGTCGACGACCCTGTGGTCGAGTCGCTGGAAGCATTGGCTGAGCAGACCGGAACCCTGTTCGTCGCCGCCGCCGGGAACGACGGCGGCTTCGGTGAGACCTATTTCACGATCAACACGCCGGGCTCGGCTGCGTCGGCCCTCACCGTCGGTGCAGTCACCGAGACGGAGGCGACGTGGATGTACTCGGGCAACGGTCCCACCCTCGGCAGCTACCGGCTCAAGCCGGAGATCACCGCACCGGGCGTGGAGATCCTGGGTGCGCGTGCGGGAGCGCGGGACAGCGATCTGTACGTGCCGATGACCGGCACGTCGATGGCTACGCCGATCGTCGCCGGTGCCGCGGCCCTACTCATGCAGCAGCGGCCGGAATCGAGCTGGCAGGAGATCAAGGCACAGCTGGTCACCACCGCGGAGACCTACGAGTATCAGACGTCCTGGTCGCACGGCAACGGCCGGCTCGACCTGAACCGTGCGGTACACGAGAACCTCCGTGCCGATCTCGCCACCCTCGATTTCGGCTACCTGCGATTCGGTGACAACACACCTCGGAGGCAGAAACTCACGCTGACCAACGACGGCGCGGAGCCGGTCGCGGTCGATCTGGTCGGCGAGCTCAGTACCAGTCGTGGTGTGCCCGCCGCCGACGGCGCTTTCGACGTCAGTCCGGCCACCCTGACGGTGCCGGCGAGCGGTTCGGCCACGACCACTGTCACGCTCCATCCGGAACTGCTGTCCGCGGGGCCGTGGGACGGCGGCGTGTCGGTCCGCTCCGGCGAGACCACGTTGCTCCGGCTGCCCATCGGCGTATTCAGTGAGGAGGAGCGTTACGACCTCGAAGTCCAGCTGCTGGATCGAAACGGTGAGCCGTACGATCCGGCGACTGGCCTGGGACTCCCGAACGCCGACCCGACGATCCAGGCGGTCAACGCGGAGACCGGCTTGATGCGACGGCTGTACCCGGACGAGAACGGGTATGCCTCGGCCCGGGTGGACCCCGGCAGCTACAGCGTGTTCACCCGCATCGTCAGTCCGTCGGACGACGGAGGGCGGGAAACGCTGACGATCGCGGGAACCACCGGCCTCGAGGTCCGCTCCGACATCTCGTACGTGATCGATGCCCGCGAAGCGCAACGTCTGGAACCTCCGACGATCCAGGGCCAGCCGACCGAGGCCCGCGATTTCGCCGGCATCTTGTACGCCACTCACAGCGACGACCAACGAGGTTACTTCGAGGCCGTCTTCGTCGATGCGGAGATGGTCGCGGACGGGCAGGTTTTCATCACCCCGACCGAGCCGGTGGAGACCGGCAGGTTCGACGCGGTGTTCCGGTGGCGGTTGGGATCGACCGGACGTGGCAACTCGGCTAATCCAGATATCTTCGATCTCGTGCTGGACGCGCCGCGGTTCTCCGACCCGCTGTCCCGCACGCTGACCCAGCGTGAGGTCAATGACATGGCCAGAGTCGAGGCCAAACACCACCCGATCCGGGCGGACGGCGAGCACGTCAATGGCCTGGGTTTCGGCTTCAGCGGAATCGGGATCAGTTTCATGAGCTGGATGCCCGCGGACGTGCCGAGTGAAACGGACATGTTCATGACGGCGGGCCCGGATGTTTCGTGGCGGCATTGTCTCGGCGTACTGAAGGACACCTATTTCGAGATCTGCGACGACTTCCATACCTACGAGCGGCGTGAGCGAACCCAGTTCCAGGTCGGTGCGGCGTTGCGTCCCGCGCCGGAAGTCTCCCGGCACAGCTCGGTCGCGCTGAACGCCGAAATTGGGGTCGGCACCAGTGGGCGGGTCGGTCAGTTGAACGATGACCTCGTGGAGTCGAGCCAGATCACGCTGTTCAAAGACGGGCAGTTGATCGACAGCCAGGACACGTACGCCGGCCATTTCCCGGTGCCGGACGAGGCCGGCCGGTTCCGTCTCAAGCACGACCTGACGTTGCGCGATGACTTCATGCGTTCGCAGCGGGCCCGAACGGTGTGGACGTTCGACTCCGAGCCTGCCGGTGATCCGTTCGGGGGCGGGTTGACCATTCCTCCATTGCTGATCCTCGACTACGACGCGGACCTCGATGAACTGGCGCACGCCTTCGCCCGGCGGCCCCTTCATCTGGATCTGAGGGCACGGCATCTGGCCGGGGTGGAAGTACCGGAGCGCATCGAGTCGATGCGGCTTTGGTGGTCAGTCGACGATGGTGAGACGTGGCGGGAGGCGCCTGCGCGGCGCACCGGCGAGGCCACCTTCCGGGCGACGCTGCTCCCGGTGAGCGCGTTGCAGTCCGGCGCGAGCGTATCGCTGCGAGCCGTCGCCACAGACACGGCCGGCAACGAGGTGGACCAGACGGTCCTGGGGATCATTCCGGTGCGATGAGATCGCCAGGGTGTCCCGGAGGTGCGGGCGGGTGATCTCGCGCTGGTGTCGGGATCGTGCCGAGGAGCGAACGCTCGGCACGATCCGCCGCGAGGCGAGTTCCGTTGCGCGCTCCGTTACGTGTGTTCGGAGACGAGGACGGCGGAGGTGTCCGGCTCCAAGGCCTTGAAAATGTGCGCGACGTCGCCCGGATACGCGATGTAGTCGCCGGGATTGAGCTCAACGGGGTCCTCGGCCACACCGATCATCGCTCGGCCACGGCTGAGGATCACATGCTCGGTCACACCGGGCATATGCGGCTCGGACTGGCGGGGTGCGCCGGGTTCGCCTGCGATGAGGTAGATGTCGCGGCGGGCGTTGGGCGGGCAGGAGGCCAGCAGGGTGGCGACGTAGTCGGCGTGTTCGGCGGCGAGAGCGGGTCCCTCACCTTTGCGGATGATCTGCACCTTGGGGCGGGTCGGCTGCACCAGCTGAGCGAACGGCACGTCCAGCGCGACACCAAGTGCCCAGAGTGTCTCTACGCTGGGGTTTCCCGTGCCGGACTCGAGCTGAGACAAGGTGGATTTGGCGATGCCCGCCCTACGGGCGACCTCGGTGAGCGAGAGCCCACTGCGTTTGCGTTCACGCCGCAAGGAGGCGGCTATCACGGCCAACGGGGCGCCGGAATCCTGAACCATCGTTCGCTCCACAAGTCGTTTCGTTCGGCTTGACGAACAGTCTTGCTCCGTTCATCATAGAACGCTATGCGTTCGATATGGCGAACACTCGGTCCCGAACTGGTGCGCGACGTCGCGCTGGTCTGGGCGGCGGGCGGGATCGTCGGTGTGTCTTTCGGGGCCATTGCCGTCGGTTCCGGGTTGCCGGTGTGGATGCCGATGCTGCTTTCGGTGGTGGTGTTCGCCGGCGCGGCCCAGTTCATGTTCGTCGGATTGGTCGCCTCGGGCGGCAATCCGGTGGCGGCTGTCATTGCCGGTCTGCTGGTCAATGCTCGGCATCTGCCGTTCGGGTTCGCCCTCGGCGACGTTCTCGGTCAGGGTTGGCTGCGGCGAATCGCCGGCACTCACCTGATGATCGACGAATCGGTCGCATTTGCTTTGGCCCAGCACGATGCTGATAAGCGCCGCGCCGCCTATTGGGCGTGCGGACTGGGGCTGTTCGTCTCATGGAACCTCGGAGTGGTGATCGGCGCCGTTGGCGGCACCGTGATCACGGATACCGATGCGCTCGGGCTGGACGCGGCTTTCCCGGCCGTCTTGCTCGCTCTGGTGCTGCCGTCGCTGCGGGACCCGGCTGTACGGCGTGCCGTTCTTCTGGGTGTCGTGGTGGCTGTGGCCACGGCCCCGTTCCTTCCGGCCGGGCTGCCTGTGCTGCTGGCCTTGGTGGGGGTGCTGGCCGGCGCCGGACGCAAGCCTGAGCGGCGGCAACAGGAGGTGGCCTCGTGACCACATTGGTGTTCGCGGCGATAGTGCTCGGAGTCGGCACGTTCGCTTTCAGATTCGCTGGTCCGGTCCTGCGGGACCGGGTCGAGTTGTCGCCGCGAGTGGAGCAACTGATGGCGGTCTCGGCGGTGGTTCTGCTCGCAGCGCTGGTGGTGACCTCGGCGGTTCTCGACGGCCAGGAGTTCGCCGGTTTTGCCCGGCCGGCGGGGGTGGTTGTTGGTGGCGTGCTGGCATGGCGCCGGGCGCCGTTCGTCGTCGTCGTGCTGGCCGCGGCGATCACGGCCGCCGGACTGCGGCTGATCGGGGTGCCCTGAACCGTCATCGCCGACGATGTCAGTGGTCGCTGGACTCACCTGATTTGTTCAAGCCGACGAATTCGCGCTATCTTGTTGATTTGTTTATTCCGGAGAATTCCGAAAGGCAAGAAGCGTTGAATGCGACCGATTATACCGTGATTGAAAAGCCTTCGTCAATCGACAATATGAAAAAAGAGATTGAGGCTGAACAGGCCTACGTCTCTGTGGTATATGAGCGGTTCGATGCCTTGCGCGATGGGTCCTATCAGCACTTCGTTGACGGCATCGGGGCGGAGCAATCACCGACCCACCAGGCGAAGCTCGAACGAGATGTCGCGGCGCAGCACCATTCCAGCCGGGCTGCGCGGCTCTCCGCCGCCGAACACGGTCTGGTGCTCGGCCGCCTGGACGTCGACGACGATGCTCCGCTCTACATCGGACGGGCCGGCATTTACGACGAGGAATACGATCCGCTGCTTGTCGACTGGCGGGCGCCGGCGGCGATTCCCTTCTACCGTGCCACGCCTGCCGAACGGCTCGGTGTGCGGCGTCGCCGGCATATTCATCTGAAGGGCCGTAGCGTGATCCGCCTCGACGACGACCTCCTGGCGCTGGACGAACTCGGCGAGGACGAGATCAAGCACCTGACCGGTGAGGCAGCCCTGCTGACGTCGCTGAAGTCGGCCCGCACCGGCCGGATGGCCGACATCGTCGCCACCATCCAGGCCGAGCAGGACCGGGTGATCCGTTCCGGTTCCGAGGGCATCCTCGTCGTCGAAGGTGGGCCTGGCACCGGAAAGACGGTCGTCGCCCTGCACCGTGCTGCCTATCTGCTGTACACCCACCGGGAGCGGCTCTCCAAGAACGGTGTTCTCGTGGTGGGGCCGAACGCCACGTTCGTGCGCTATATCGATCAGGTGCTGCCCGGCCTGGGCGAAACAGACGTCGTTCTTGCGTCCATGGGGGAGTTGTATCCGGGTGTGGCAACGTCGCGGCCGGACACCGAGGCGGCGGCCGTCGTCAAAGGCGATCTGCGGATGGCGGCCGTGTTGGAACAAGCGGTCCGCAACAATGAACGTGCGCCCATCGGTGGCATGAAGGTTGTCACCGATCGAGACACCTACGTTCTCGACGACCAAACCTGCCGGCGAATCCGGGACGAGGCCCAGGAACTGGCGCGGCGCGCTCAACAACCCCACAACCGGATGCGCCGGTTCGTCGTGCGCGCCGTGCTGGAGGAACTCACCAGTCAGGCGCTCACGGCGATCGAGTCCGTGCTCGACGGCGTCGAAGCACCCGACGAGAACGAGGACGAAGTCGATCAAGAGCTTTCCGGGCTCATCGACCGTGACGCGCTGCACCAGGAGCTGCGCTCCTCGCCTGGTGTCCGGGAAGCGCTCGACGTGCTGTGGCCGGAGCTGACCCCCGAAGGGCTTCTCGGCGATCTGCTGACCGACCCGGTGCTGCGCGCGGACGTCGCCCCGCAGCTCAGCGTGGACGAGCGAAACGCCGTGCAGCGGGCCGACCGCGGCTCCTGGACCGTCGCCGACGTGCCTCTGCTGGACGAGATCGCGACGCTGGTCGGAGAGCTTGACGCCACGCTCGACCGGCTTGCCGGCCAGCGGATGCTGGCGGAGATGGAGCGTTCGAGGCATACCGAAGAAGAACGCCAGCTGGTATCGGATGCGTACGACGTGGCGATGGACATGGCCATCGACGAAGAAGTGGCGATGCCGGTCGACGCCGAACTCGTGTTGTCGAGGTACCACGACACCGGGCCGGACGCGACGCTGTCCCAGCGCGCCCGGCGGGACCGGGAGTGGCGCTACGGCCACGTCATCGTCGACGAAGCCCAGGAGCTGTCGCCGATGGCGTGGCGGCTTCTGCTCCGGCGCTGCCCGACACTGTCGATGACGGTCGTGGGCGATATCGCTCAGACCAGCGCCCCAGACGGAGTCACTTCGTGGGCGGAGGTGCTCGATCCGCTGGCTGCCGGCCGGTGGCGCCGGGCCCGGCTGACGGTGAACTATCGCTCCACCGAAGCGATCATGGCTGTCGCATCAGACGTGCTGGCCGCGGGTGGTTCGGACGGGGCAGCGCCGCGTGCGGTGCGAGAAGGTGGCGACCTGCCGTGGTCGTGGTGTGTCGCCCCGGATCAGCTCGCCACCGTGCTGCCCGAGATCGCCACCCGTGAGCTCGCGGCCCTAGGCGAGGGCACACTCGCGTTCGTCGTTCCCGTCTCCTTGCTCGCCCGGAGCATGGCGGCGATCAAGCCATACCACCCAGGGGCACGGGGCGCCGGGGATCCGGACATGCTCGATGCTCAGGTCGCCGTGTTGACATCTGAGCAGGCCAAGGGCCTGGAGTTCGACGCCGCCATCGTCGTGGCGCCGGATGAGATCATCGCCGACTCGCCGCGTGGCTACTCTGACCTGTACGTGGCGCTGACCCGGCCCACCCGCCGTCTGGGCGTCGTGTACAGCGGTGAGCTGCCGGCTGGATTGTCGCGCCTCGACCCGGTCGGCGAATATCGGCCGAGTGCCTGAACGACGACCCCCGGGCGGCGCTACGTCGTCGGCGGTCCCTGCTGGAAGCGGATCCTTAATGCTGCCGCGGCGGCGAGGATGAAGGTGCCGAGGAATGCCGCTACGAGCAGCGCGCCGCGCTCGCCGAGGTTGTCGATCACGAAAGCGAAGACGATGGGCGCACTGGCTGAGAGCATGAAGCCGGGCAGCAGCAGCCGCCCGACGAACGCGCCGTAGGTGTGGTGGTCGAACAGCGCGAGCGGCAGTGTGCCGCGAGTGATCGTCAAGAGGCCGTTGCCGGCCCCATAGAGCATGGGAAACGCGATCGCGAGGATCAGCAGCTCTCCGGCCCCAAGGCCCGCGACGAAACCGAGCGGCAGGAGCGGGGTGGCGATCAACGCCAGTGTGAGCGGATGGATACGCCGCCCGAACAGGACGTCGGCGAGTCGGGCTACCGATTGCGCGACACCTCGCAGGGCGGCGACCCAGACCGCCGCTGTGGCTGCCAGGCCCAGGCCGGTCAGGATGCTGATCATGTGCGCCGACATGCTGGCGCCGAGAAAGGCTACCGAGGTCATCATCACGGCGTAGAGGCTCCCCGCGATGAGCCGTTCGCGGCCGGTCCTCGCCAGCGGTTCCGGCACCGCTGCGGATGGTGGTGTCGTACCCGGCTCCGGTGGCTCCGCCGGTGAAGGCGCGGGTCCCTTGTGCGGCGACGCATCGGAGGTCTCACCGTATCGGCCGCGTGGCAGGGCGAGGTGCAGCGGGAGGGTCACCAGGGCGATGGCGGTGTAACACAGGACCGCTCCGCGCCAGCCGACCAGACCGGTGAGACCGTGTCCGATGGGCCAGAACGCGGTGGACGCCAGCCCGCCCAGCAGGGTGATCTGCGACATGGCACGCCTGGCGGTCGGCCCGCCGATACGTGCCAGGGTGGCGAATGCGGCGTCGTACAACGTGCACCGCATGGCCACTCCGAGGCAGACCCACGCGGCGTAATAGGTCGCGAGGGAGGTGGACACCGCCAGGCCGGTGCAGCCGGCGGCGGCGAGTACCGACCCGATGCTCATGATCTTGCTGCCGCCGTGTCGGTCGATCAGCCGGCCGACCACCGGTGAGGCAAACCCCATGACCAGCAGTGCCGCCGAGTAACCGCCATAGACCTGCGCGGATTCCCAGCCGAGATCGTCCTCGATGTGACTGCCGAATACGCCGATCAGGTAGTGCGTGACGCCCCAGCAGACCAGCTGGGAGGTACCCAGAAAGTGCACCGTGCGGCGCGGGATCAAGGCTGCCGGTCCTCCGGGCTTCCAAGCTCGGGCGCGGTGTGCTGGCCGAGTCCGATCTCGCGTTGCATCAGCGCGGTGTCGATCCATTGGCCGAACTTGTAGCCGGTAGCCGTGAGGGTGCCGACGTAGCGGAACCCGAGCTTTTCGTGCAGCGTGACGGACCCGGTGTTGTTGCTGTTGCCGATCACGGCGATCATTTGCCGCCAGGGACCCGCGGCGCACCGCTCGATCAGAGCCGAGAGCAGCAAACGTCCAACGCCGCGTTGCTGTGCGTCCGGGGCCACGTACACCGAGTCCTCGATGGTGTACCGGTACGCCGGCCGGGGCCGGTAGACCGTGGCGTAGCTGTAGCCGACGACGGCCCCGCCCGCCTCGGCCACCAGGTAAGGCAGACCGGCCCGCAGAACGGCCGCCTGGCGGGACCGCATCTCGTCGACAGTCGGCGGCTCTTCTTCGAAGGTGGAGAGCGTGTGCCGCACATAGTGTGCGTAGATCTGCTGAATGGCCGGGACGTCGGCATCGGTGGCGTCACGAACGGAACTGGTGCGGTGCTGATGGTCGCGCGGATCGAGGATCGACGTCACCGCACGAGCATAATCATTGCTCATTGACGTTATACAGTGCATAAGCAATGCTTTGATATGCATGAGTTCAATCTGGCTCAGCTGCACGCATTCGCCGAGGTGGTGGAGGCTGGCAGCTTCTCAGGGGCGGCGGAGCGGCTGAACCTCACCCAGCCGGCCATCAGCCTCAGGGTCCGCCAGCTCGAGGAGCGCCTGGGCGTGCGGCTGGTTGAACGGGTCGGCAAACGAGTCACCCCCACGGCCGCCGGTGCCCAGCTGTTGGTGCACTCCGGGCGTATCGAGGGCGCCGTAGCCAGCGCCATGGAAGCCCTTGCTCCGTATGCCACCGGCCAGGCCGGCCGGGTACGGCTCGGGACGGGCGCAACCGCGTGCATCTACGTGCTCCCGTCCATCCTGCGTAGCCTGCGCCGGCGCATGCCGGCTCTGGAGTTGGTCGTGCGCACGGGTAATACAACGGACATCCTGAAACTGGTCGAGGAGAACCGTCTCGACGTCGCGCTCGTCACCACGCCGGCGCCCGGCCGGATCTTCGAGGTGACGCCGGTGCTGAGCGACGAACTCGTGGTGATCGCTCCGGCTGACGACGATGCCCTGCCGCACACCGTGACCCCCGGCACCCTGAGCACACTGCCGCTGGTCCTGTACGAGCCCGGCGGCCACTCCCGGCGGCTCGTGGACGACTGGTTCGCCCGCGCGGGCATAGCGGTGAAGCCGATCATGGAGCTGGGGAGCGTCGAGGCGATCAAGGAACTGGTGGGAGCAGGGCTCGGATACGCCATTCTGCCGGGCATGGCGGTCCGGGAGGAGAGTGAGCGCGCGGCCATCGTTGCGCGCCCCTTGTCGCCACTGCTGCACCGGGAGCTCGCGCTCGTCGTCAGGCGAGACAAGCCCGTGCACCGTGGCCTCGAGGAAACGATCGAGACGCTGCGGGCCATGACGTCCAGCCGTTGAGCAAGGGTGGCGAGAGGCGGTCCGGGAGGTCACCCTCGGGCACGTCGTCAACATAGGTTGACCACGGTACGCCTGTCAACTAAGGTTGACGCCATGAGTGATGATGTGCTGACGACGCTGGCTCGTTCGGCCGCGGAGGATGATCCGCTGACTGCGCTTGCTGCGGCTGGGCGGTTGCGCCAGGAGCTGGAGCGGCGCGAGGCGGTGCTCGTCCGCAAGGCCCGCAATGCCGGTGTCACGTGGGCCGAGATCGCCGCGGCGCTGGGCGTGTCGAAGCAGGCTGTGCACAAGAAGTTCGGTGGTCGTGGGCTGTTCAAGGGGCAGCCATGACTGGTGTGAATGGCGACGTCGAGCTCGCGGCTACGGTCAGCCGGCTCCTTCGGGGCAGGCGGCGAGCGGTCGCGGCCGCCAGTGTCACTCCGGACGAGGTTCGCGTCGCCGGTATCGGTGCTGCCCGCGGCGCGGACTTCGAGATCGGCTCGATCTCCAAAGGGGTCACCGGGCTCCTCTATGTGGATGCACTCGCTCGTGGGGAGGTCGCCCCGACGTCGACGCTCGGCGATCTGCTGCCGCTGCTCGGCACCCCGGCGGCCGGCCTGGAGCTGGGCTCGATCACGGTCCATCGCTCCGGGTTGCCTGGGTTGCCCGCGTTGCCCGGATCGGCGTCGGCGATCAGAAGAACGCTGTCGCTGTGGGTGCACGGTGCGAACCCGTACGGTGAGAACCTCGACGAGCTGCTGTCCCAGGCCCGCCTGGCCAAGCCGGGGGCAACGCGGTCGCGTTACTCCAACTTCGGCTTCGAGTTGCTCGGGCATGCTCTCGCCAGCGCGGCGGGTACGACGTTCGCCGAACTCGTCCAGCGGCGCATCGCTGGCCCTCTCGGGCTCACCACGTTCTATGTACCTGCCGCTCCCGAGGGGCTTCGGCCGGCTGCGCTCGTGGGTAGGAACAGGTTCGGACGGACCCGAGAACCGTGGACCGGTGAGGCGATCGGCCCGGCCGGCGGTATCCGGGCTGGCATCGAGGATATGGCGTGTCTCGTGCAGGCCCTCCTCAACGGCGCTGCGCCCGGTGCCGCGGCACTCGACCCAATCGACGTATTCGGTGGACGCCGTGTCCGGATCGGAGCGGCCTGGATCACCATCGAGGTCCGCGGCCGGTCGATCACCTGGCACAACGGCGGCACTGGAGGTTTCCGCTCCTGGCTCGGCCTCGATCGCGACGCCGGTACCGGCGCGGTAATCCTCTCCGCGACCTCGGCCTCCGTGGACGCCGCCGGCTTCCGGCTGTTGGCCGAGCTCACAGAGGAGGCACACGCGCGGCGATGACGAGCGGCGACACGTTGCCGAGCGGCATTCGTCGTCTACCCAGTGCCGCCGATCACCTCTGGTGACGGAGCGTCTCGTGGCCTTCCATGGGCGCGGCCTCGCTCCTGGCCGGCGATCGCCGTTGGAGATGTGAGTGCTCGTTAGGAGGGTTGAATCGAACAGGTGTTTGGCATATGGTGGGGGGTAGCTGCCGGGAGGGTCGTTGGGTTCTCCATCGGCGTGTGACGAGTAGCGGGCTTTCGGGTGTGGCCGGGCCATCGAACAATCCCCTTGGTGTGTCTGTGGCCGTCAGCCACAGCGTGCCGGTGATTCGCACAGGGAGTGCTCGTCATGTACGTTTCCGACCCGGACGGTGGTGTGGAGGGGGATCCCGGCGGGCCGACGCCGGTTCCTGAGGGGTTGTCCACCATGACGCCTGGCCCTCGTTTGGCTGCGTTGCTGGCTGAGATCTCGGTTGAGCTGGTCTGTGGGTTTGACACGGTAGAGGTGATGGCCGCGGCGTACCGGCAGGCTAATCATGATCGGGCAATTTTCCTGCGGGCGTTGCTGGAGACTGGCATGCGCCAAGCGCACACGCCGGATTCGGTGGCCAGGGTCGAGCATCCAGGCGAGTTCGCCGCTGAGGAAGCCCGTGCGGCTTTGGTGTGGTCACGCCGACGCTCCGACACTACGTTCGCGCTGGCCTATGACATCCATGATCGTTTGCCGATGCTGGGTGAGGCGATGCTCGCAGGAGATCTCGACGAGCCACGCGCCATCGCATTCACCCAATGGACTTCTGGCCTGAGCGACGACCAAGCCGCTCAGATCTGTCGTGACCTCATACCGGTCGCGTCAGGCATGCTGGTCGGTGAGCTGATCGATGCGATCAAACGCGCAGCTATCGCGATTGATCCGGACTGGGCGCAACGCCGCTACACACAGGCGGTCAGAGGGCGTCGGGTACAGGGCTCACGCAACCCGGATGGATCGGCCAACGTGTCCGGCCTTGACCTGCCCGTTGAGCGTGCCGCCGCAGCGTGCCACCGTGTTGATGTCCTCGCCCGGCGGTGCAAACGTGGCGGCGACGCCCGGCCAATGAACCATATCCGCGCGGATCTGTACCTGGGGATGCTGGACGGCACGTTTCAGGCGATGGGCGATGAACAAATCATCGCTCACGTCCTCGCCAACCCTTTTGTTGAACCCGAGGACCCAACTGGTCCCAGCGACGGGCCCGGCTCAGGTGATGATGGCGGCCGGGGTGGTGGTCCTGGTGGTGATGGTGGCCGGGGTGACGGCTTGGGCGATGGCGGGGGTGGCGGTCCTGGTGGTGGCGATGGCCGGGGTGATGGCTTGGGCGATGGCCAGGGTGGTGCTCCTGGTGGTGGCGATGGCAGGCGTGATGCTCCGGGTGGTGATGGTGGCCGGGGTGACGGCTTGGGCGATGGCCGGGATAGTGGCCCGACTGGTGATGGAGGCCCGGCTGGTAGTAGTGGCCCGGATGATGACGGCGGCCGGGATGGTGGCCAGGCTGATGGTGGCCAGGCCGATGGTGGCCAGGCTGATGGTGGCCGGAGCGACGATCCGGCCGGTACCACGCGTGATGAGGCCACCGATAGTGGGTGTGTTGCGCCCGACGCCAGCGTGTCGTCAGGCGCCCGGGCCGCGGACTCTGGCCCGGCGGATGCAGGAGCTCGCTGTGCTGGCGGTTGGACTCCTGGCGAGGTGCGTATCAGCTTGGCAACCTTGGTCGGGCTTGATGAGCGACCGGCCGAGGTGGTCGGCTGGGATTTCATCCCCGCGACTATTGGCCGGCGGATCGTGGCCACGATGGCCGGTGCCGAGTTCAGATGGGTGCTATGTGACGACAACGGTTACGTGATCACCGCCGGGATCAGCACAGTACGCGCGCGGGGGGGGGTTTCTCCGAACTCGCGCGTGTCGGGGGTGGCGCGCGGCATCGTGGAGTTGCAACTCTGTGCCAGCGATCTTTCCCGGCTCGACGCCGGGGCGCGAACTGCGCACCCAGGTTATGAACGCCTCATCGACGACATCAGCACTCAGATCGCCGCCACCGCTCCCGCCGCTCAGATGGCCGGTCGGGGTGAAGCTGCGGGTCGGGGTGAAGCTGCGGGCCGCGGTGATACAGCGCGATGTGCTGACACGAGCGATGGAGGCGGCGGTGCCGATAACGGTGGTGTAGCACGAGGCAACGGTGCGCGGCGGCGGTCAGCCGGGGCTGCGTTGCGCCGGTTGGTGCAGATCCGCGATCGATATTGCACGCA
Source organism: Phytoactinopolyspora mesophila (assembly GCF_010122465.1). Taxonomy (NCBI): domain Bacteria; kingdom Bacillati; phylum Actinomycetota; class Actinomycetes; order Jiangellales; family Jiangellaceae; genus Phytoactinopolyspora; species Phytoactinopolyspora mesophila. The sequence goes on from NZ_WLZY01000005.1 coordinate 393,078, forward strand.
TCCGGCATGTCGGGCACCGGCTGCCTACACCGACCAGGACCACGTCGTCGACTATGCAGATGGTGGGCTCACTACTGACACCAACTTGGGCTGTTGCTGTCGACGTCACCATCGGTTGAAGCACGTTGGTGGGTGGGCAGTCGCTAAGCCGGGATCGCAGATCACGGTCTGGTCCAGTGGGCTCGGTCACCAGTATGTGAACCGGGCGCCGCCGGTCATGGCTTCAACGTCGCAACCACGCCCGCACGAGCATGACGCGGTCGAGCCCCCACCGACCCGTCTGGACTGTGGCTGCCTTGAGTACTGCGGCTGCGGTCCGACCCTTGCCAGCCCTAGAACGGCGCCGGGTGCCTCCGAGGTGCCGGGCAACCCCCATGCACCCGACCCCGAAGAAATCCCACCGTTCTGACCCGGGGCAACTCAGAACCTACGCGGGTTCGCCGTTGCCGCTGGCTAAGCCTGTGTTCCAGCGGTCGATCGGGGAATGACCAGGGGCGTCCCACTTTCGGGGTCGGTAATGATCCGGGACTGCATACCGAACGTGGCATGGACGAGCTCGCTCGTGGTGATCTCGGCCGGGTGGCCCTGAGCGTGAATCGCGCCGTCTTTCATACACACGAGGTGGGTGGCGTAGCGCGCCGCCTGATTGAGATCGTGCAGCACGGCGACGACGGTCCGGCCCGCTCGGTGCAGGCCGGCACAGAGATCGAGCACCTCGTACTGGTGGGCGACGTCGAGGAAGGTGGTGGGCTCGTCGAGTAGCAGGAACTCGGTCTGCTGGGCCAGCACCATCGCGATCCAGACTCGTTGCCGCTGGCCCCCGGACAACTCGGACACCTGACGCTCGGCGAGATGCGCCACGCCGGTCATGGACAGGGCCTCGTCGACTGCCGTGACGTCGGCGGCCGTCCATTGCCGCAGCAGGCTCTGGTGCGGATAGCGGCCGCGCCGGACCAGGTCCTGCACGCTGATCGATTCCGGCGCGATGGGACTCTGGGGCAGCATCGCCAGCCGCCGCGCCACCGCCTTGCTGCGATACGAGCCGATCGCTCGCCCGTCAAGGAACACCTCGCCGGCCATGGGGCGCAGCACCCGAGCCAGCGCTTTGAGCAGTGTGGACTTCCCGCAGGCGTTCGGCCCGACGATGACGGTGAACTCCCCGGCGGGGACGTCGAAGCTGAGTCCGGTGGCGACAACACTCGATTCGTAGCCGAGCGTGACGTCGCGTGCGCACAGGGTCGAGTCGCTCGAAGGGACATCGGACGGGCCGCGGGGCGCGTCGTTCATACCGACACCCTCTTCCATTCCTTGATCAGTAAATACCCGAGGTAGACACCTCCGACGGCAGCCGTCAGGATGCCGACCGGGAGCTGGGTGTTGAGTGGTCCTTGTTGCACGATCAGATCCGCGAGCGCCAGGATGAGCGCTCCGGTCAACGCGGCAACGACGATGTTCGGTCCGGTAGCACGGGTGAGCCGTCGTCCGATCTGCGGCGCTGTGAGGGCGACGAAGGCGACCGGCCCCACGACAGTGACGGCAGCGGTGGCGCAGCAGATCGCCACTATGACGGTGCAGATCCGCGTAAGGTTGGCCCGCGCTCCCAACGATTCGGCGACCTCGTCACCCATTTCGAGGACCTGCAGCCGTCGGCTCAGCATGGCCGCGAGTGGCAGCAAGATTACGAGCGCGACGGCCATCAGCCGGACGTCATCCCACGATCGCGAAGCCGTGCTGCCGTTCAGGTACGCGGCGATAACCGTGGCCTGCTCACGGCTCGTTCGGGTGATGATCCACTGGATGAACGCCAGCGCCATCGCGTTCACCCCGATCCCGACGATGATCATTCGGGCCGGTGACGAGAAACCGTGACCGGTGCCGAGGTAGACCAGCAACATCGCGACGAGGGCGCCCACCAGCGCTCCCATGGGCAGGGGCAGCACGCCGGTCCACATGAGTCCGAACGCCGCTGCTCCGGCGCCGGCACCGGCGGCGAGTCCGATGACGTCGGGGCTGCCGAGGGGATTGCGGGTCACGGTTTGAAATAGCGCGCCGGCGATGCCGAGCCCGGCACCCGCCGTGACCGCGACAGCTAGCCTCGGCCCGCGCAACCGGCCCAGAACGAACTCTTCCTGCGGACTCAGCCCATGGCCGAACATGTCGCGGAGCCGGTCTACCGGCAGGCCGAGATCACCCAGAGTGAGGGTCAAGACCGCCGTCGTCATGATCGCCGCCGTCAGCAGGCATCCGACGACGACGCTTCGGGCGCCGACCGGCACGCTGACGATCTGCCCGACACGCAGCGTGCGGACCGGAGGCGACGTGTTCGGAGTTGTCGTGCTTGGAGTTGTCGTGCTTGGAGGTGTCGTGCCCGGAGGTGCTGTGGTGGGAGGTGCCGGGTTCGGAGGTGCCGTGGTTGCCCGGCGAGATCCGACGGCTGGTGGTCCGGTCATCAGATCCGGCCTTTCAAACGGCGGACCGTGAGCATCAGGATCGGCGCGCCGATGAACGCCGTCACCACCCCGACCATCAGCTCTCCGGGCCGGGATGCCACCCGGCCGATCACGTCAGCGACAAGCAGAAGCACCGGTCCGAGCAGGACGCAATATGGCACCAGCCAGCGGTGATCGTTGCCGGTGACGGCGCGGACCATGTGCGGCACGGCCAAGCCGACGAACGCGATCGGCCCACAAGCTGCCGTGGCGGCAGCACACAACAGCGTCGCCGACGCCGCGCCGCCGATCCGCACCGTGGTGGTCGATGCTCCCAGCGCCCGCGCGGTCTCGTCCCCGAGCGCCAGCACGTTCAACCCGGGTATCAGGGCGAATGCCAGCACCAGTCCGGCGACCACGAACGGAAGGATCTCGCCGATGACGTCGAACCCGCGGCCGGCCAGCGAACCGACGATCCAGAAGCGGTGCCGGTCGAATACCGACGGGGTGCTCAGCGTGACCGCCTGGACATAGGCGGCGAGGACTGCCGTGATGACGGCGCCGGCCAGCACCAGCCGCAGCGGCGTGGCTCCGCGTCGGCCGGAGCCGAGGATGTACACCACGATCACCGCGATGAACGCTCCCGGAATTGCCACCCACACCGCAGCCGTCGCCAGTCCGAAGAAGGCCATACCGGTGACGATCGCAGCCGACGCGCCAGCGTTGACGCCGAGCAGTCCGGGGTCGCCCAGCGGGTTGCGGGTGATGCCCTGGATCACCACACCCGCGACAGCGAGGCTGGCGCCCGCCAGGACGCCCAGCACGGTTCGCGGTATCCGGCTCTCGACGACCACATGTGCGTGGCTGCCGCCGGGTTGAGTTAGCGCCGTCCAGACCTCCGCGATGGAGAGATCCTTATTTCCCACCGCCAGGCTCAGCAAGACGGCCGCGACGAACAACACACCCACCACGACCAACCCGAGAGACATGCGCGACGCTGAACGGCGACGGTTCTGCCGGTCGGACGGCAACTGTTCATGCGACGCGTTGGCGTCCGATGCCTGGTGTGCCTCACGCTCCGGTGGTGGGCAGGAGGGCCTGGGACGGTCCGGGAGGCCGCCACTCGTCGTTGCCTGTGTGCCTTGCTCACCGGGTGAGGTCGAGCGGGTCTCCGAGGGCGGGACCGGGATTCCGGTGGACACGGCTTCAGTCCAGCTGATCCACGGCGTCGGAGATCAGCTCGAGGTAGTCGTCCAGCACCCATGGCACGGTGAGCGGTGTCATCAGGCTGGACGCGGCAGCCAGGTGGTGGTCGTTGATGGGGACGTAGGTGCCGCGCTCCACCGCGGGGATGCGCGCATAGAGCGGCTGCGCTTCGATCTCTGCCTGGTTGGCGTCATCGTTGAACCAGGTGACGATGATGTCGGCGTCGTCGAGCAGGTCCGCCTGTTCGAGCCCGAGGTCAGTGGTGAACTGGCCCTCGCTCAACTCCATCTCGGCCAGTTCCGGGACTTCCTGCAACCCGAGCCGGGTCAGGAACTCGACTCGCGGATCGTGGCGCTGGTAGAGGTGGAGCAGGCCGGGCTGCACGGCATAGATGTAGGCGAAGGTGACGTCCTCGAACTCCGGGTGGGCCGCAGCGGCCTCGGTGAAGTAGGCGGTGATCTCGTCGATCAACACCGGTGCCTGATCACTCTTGCCGAGCGCCTCGGCGATGAGCTCGATCTGGGTGTCCCACGGCGTCGCCCAAGCTCTTTCGGGATAGGCGACAGTGGGAGCGAGTTCGTTGAGAACATCGAAATCGCTCTGGGTGAGCCCGGAGTTCGGGGCGATGATCACGTCTGGTTCGAGCGCCACGATGGCGTCCATGTCGATCTCCGGAGTGGCCATGAACGTCTCGGGCAGCTCGTGCCCTGCCTCCTCGACCGCCTCTCTGAACCAGGGCCGGTATCCGTCCTCGTCACCGGACCACTCGTCGTGCTCGACCCCGACGGGGACAACACCGAGCGCGAACACCAGGTCCTCCGGGCCCCAGCCGATGGTGACGACTCGTTCGGGCGGTGATTCGATGACGGCGGTGCCGAGCGCCGAGTCGATGCTCACGGGAAACTGTTCCGGGCTGTCCGAGCCGGTGTCTCCCGCACCTGCCGTGGTGTCGGCCGCGCCATCGGCTTCGGCAGGATCTTCCGCATTAGCGCAGCCAGCCATGATGAAGGCAGCTGCAGCCGCGGCAACGATCCATCCGGTGGTCCTCCGGGAGCGTGCAGTCATGGTGGACACCCCGTGTCCTTTCGTCGTCGGCGGGTCTCGAGCGGCGTCGGTCGAGAGGTTTCTGGTGTCAGAGCTTGCTGACGGCTTCTTCGATGTATGCGGCGTAGCGGTCAATCACCCAGGGGACGCTCAGCGGGGTGAGCAGGCTGGTGGCCGTGACGAACTGGCGGTCGTAGCTGACTACGTACGAACCCCGCTCGACGGCCGGGATCTGGGCGTACAGCGGCTGCGCTTCGATCTCGGCCTGCTGGTTCTCGTCGTTGAACCAGGAGAAGACCACGTCGGTCTCGTCGAAGAGATCGGCATTCTCCAAGCCCAGCACCGACGAGGCGGTGCCCTCCGTCATGGGTTGTTCGGCGATCGCAGGGTCGATGGTGAGTCCGAGACCGGAGATGAAGGCCGATCGGGGCTCGTCGGCCTGGAAGACGCCGAGTGAGCCGGGTTCGCCGGTGTAGATGTAGGCGAAGGTGATGTCCTCGAACTCCGGGTGCTCGGCTGCGGCCTGGGTGAACTCGCCGTTGATGTCCTCGATGAGTGCCGCGGCATCGTCCGCGCGGTCGAGAGCCTGGCCGATCAATTCGATCTGGGTGTCCCATGGTGTGCTCCAGGCCTGACCCGGATACGCGACAGTGGGAGCGAGCTCGTTGAGAATGTCGAAGTCGGCCTGGGGGATGCCGGACTGCGGGGCGAGGATGAGATCGGGTTCGAGCGCGACGACGGCATCGATATCGAGTTCCGGCTGCCCGGCGAAGGCGACCGGCAGCTCATCCCCGGCAGCTTCGATTGTCGCCCGCAGCCACGGCTGGTATCCGTCCTCGTCGCCGCCCCACGGGTCGGCCTCGACACCCACCGGCACGACGCCGAGTGCCACGGCGGTGTCGGCTGAGCCTTGTCCTATGGTGACGACTCGTTCGGGCGCCGCCGGGATCTCCGCTGTGCCCAGCGTGGATTCGATAGTGATCGGATAACCGGACTGAGGCTGGCCGGCGCCCTGTGTCTCTGCCGCGGTGTTGTCGGTAGCGGCCTCGCCGGAGGCGTCGTCGGAGGTACATCCGGTGCCGCCCAGCACGACGAGGATTGAGGTCAGGACGGCGATGCGAGTACGGCCTCCGGACACGGTGGTTCCTCCCAAGCGGATGGACACTGGCCGAGGTACTTGCGTACCGGCGGGCAGCGGACAGGCGATCAAGTTAGCGCGCCCTTAGTATGGCATGCCTAACCTAAATCTCTTTTATCGCCTGGGTCCGTGTCTGGTGCCTCGTGCCGCTTCTCCGTGGGGACGTTCGATCCGGGCCGTTGAAATGCGGCTCATTGAATCCGGGGCATTGAACACAGGCGATTCAACTCCGGCGGTTCAAAGCAGCCAGTTCGAAGCGGGCGGTTCGAAGCGGGCGGTTCGAAGCGGGCGGTTCGAAGCGGGCAGTCAGTACAGCGTGGGTGGCAGGACGCCCTCGTGGGTGAGGAGCCATCGCTTGACTTCCAGGCCGTCTCCGGCGCCGCCGCTGTAGCCGCCCAAACCGTCGTGAGCAACTACCCGGTGACATGGGACGACAAGAGGAATGGGGTTGGAACCCATGATCCCGCCCACGGCCCGGGCCGGTACGTCCTCACCGTGGCGAGCCGCCAGCTCCCCGTATGTGACCGAAGCGCCGTAGGGGACGGTGTTGTACAGCGTCTGCAGCAGGGAGCGGCGCGTGCCCGATAGGTGCCGCCAATCGATGGCTAGGTCGAACTGCCGGCGAGTGCCGGCGAAATACTCGGCCAGCTGGCCCGCTACCGGGTCAGTACGCAGCTCGTCGACTACTGCCGGTAGCGACAGCCGGGCGGCAAGTACCTGCGGCTCGGCCCAGCTCACGTCGACGAGGCCGGAGTGCGTCACCGCTACGCTGACCCGGCCGACCGGTGTGTCGATGCCGGTCACCGCCGCGTCGTCTTGTGGGTCCATGCACAGCATTCTCCGCGCCGGCACCGACAACACCCCGCCCGGTCAGCCGGTTGGCCGCGGACTCGTCGTATTGGCCCTGAGTTCGCGCAGTTCGGAAGCGTAAGTGTGGATCGCCGATGAGTTTCCTCCGAGATCAGGGTCAGAGTTCATGGCACGCCGCGCAGGCGCGCCGCCGCTGAGAACGGAAGGAATCTGCGATGAACGCCAACACCCTCACCGAGTCCGGTACCCGTGCCGGAAGGCGGGAGTGGATCGGACTGGCGGTGCTGGCCCTGCCGACGCTCCTGTTGTCCATCGACATGAGCGTGCTCTACCTGGCCTTGCCGCACTTGGCCGCCGATCTTCAGCCGAGTAGCAGCCAGCTGTTGTGGATCATGGACATTTACGGCTTCATGGTGGCTGGCTTTCTGGTGACCATGGGCACGCTAGGGGACCGGATCGGCCGGCGCCGGCTGTTGCTGATCGGCGCGACCGCTTTCGGGGTGGCATCGGTGCTTGCCGCTTACTCGACCAGCGCCGAGATGTTGATCGCCACCCGCACACTCCTGGGTATCGCCGGTGCCACATTGATGCCCTCCACATTGGCGTTGATCAGCAACATGTTCAAGGACCCGCGGCAGCGCGGCACGGCGATCGCGGTGTGGATCAGCTGCTTCATGGGTGGCACCGCGCTCGGACCGGTGGTGGGCGGCATCATGTTGCACTGGTTCTGGTGGGGCTCGGTCTTCTTGCTCGGCGTGCCGGTGATGGTGTTGTTGCTGGCCACGGCCCCGGTACTGCTGCCGGAATACCGGGACGAGAATGCGGGCCGGCTGGATCTGAGCAGTGTCGCGCTCTCGCTGGCCACCATCCTGCCGGTCATCTATGGTCTGAAGGAACTCGCCAAAGCTGACGCGATCGCCATCCCACTGGTGGCTATCGCCGTGGGCGGCGCCGTTGGCGTGGTGTTCGTCCGCCGCCAGTTGCGCCTTGCCGACCCGCTGCTCGACCTGCGTCTGTTCCGCAACCGCGCCTTCCGCGCCGCATTGACCACCATGCTGATCGGGGCGTTCTTCATGGGTGGCCTCTTCCTCTTTGTGAGTCAGTACCTGCAACTGGTCAGCGGACTGTCTCCACTCAATGCCGGCCTGTGGCTGGTGCCCGCCTCGCTGGGGATGATCGGCAGCACGATGCTGGCGCCCCGGCTGGCTCAGCGGTTCGGCGTATGGCCGATCATCACCGGCGGCATGGTTCTTGCTGCCGTCGGTATGGCGGTGCTGACCCAGGCCGGAGTGTCCGAGACGCCGTTGTTGGTGTTCTTCGGATTGCTCCTCGCCATGCTGGGTCTGGGCCCTGGCGCCGCATTGGTGACGGACATCGTGGTGGGTTCCGCGCCGCCGGAGAAAGCTGGCTCGGCGGCGTCGATGTCCGAGACCAGCGGTGAGTTCGGTATCGCCATGGGTGTGGCGCTGCTGGGCAGCTTGGGCACCGCGATCTACCGGAGTCAGGTCGCTGTGCCCGAGGGAACTTCCGCGGACGTGGCTGCTGCCGTCAACGACGGCTTACCCTCCGCGGTGGTTGCCGCCGCTGACGTGCCGGGCGACTTGGGACATCAACTGCTGGACGGCGCACGAGAGGCGTTCACCAACGGGCTCAACGTGGTTGCCGGGATCGGGGCGGTAGCGATATTGCTGTTCGTCGTCGTGCTGATCCGGATGATCCGCCTCCCCCAACCCGGTGATCGTCAGTAGCTTGTGGTCGCCGTGGGGTGATCGTCAGGGCGTTGTGGTTGTGAATCCGCGACCACAACGCACTGACGATCACCGGGAGGGTGGGGCCAATAGAGTGAAGCGATGGTGAGCGCGGAACAGTTGACAATGGTGCGCGATCTGATCGCGGACCTTCCGGTGGCAGCCGATCCGCAGCTGTCATCCGACGGCGCCTGGGTCGCATGGATGGCCGGCCCTCCGACCAAGGCAGATGACCATTTCACCGGGTCGGTGTGGCTTGCCCCAACCGATGGCTTGACGCCACCCAGGCGGCTCACCGCTGCGGGGAAACACCGTGATCACCATCCGCGATGGTCACCGTCGGAGGGCACGATCGCGTTCTTGTCCGATCGCCATGATCGGGGAACCGATGCTGTGATGTGTATATCCGTCGACGGTGGCGAAGCGGAGCCGTTGGTGCGTCGTGAGCGGAGCATCGAGACGTTCGCGTGGTCTCCGGACGGTCGCCGGATCGCCTTCGTCGCTCCGGATGAGCCGGACGAGGAGGACCAGCGCCGTGAGCGGGAGCGCGACGACGCCGACGTTTACGGAGAACGCTGGCCCTATGCGCGCCTGTACCTCGTCGATATCGACGACGGCGGTGTCACCGCACTGCCCAGCGGAGACCGCAACGTCACCGGCATAGCCTGGTCACCGGACGGCACGTCCATCGGATTCGTGGCAGCGCCCACCCCCGAGCTCGACAGCGGCGCGCAGGCGGAAATCTACCGGCTCGATGTCAGGTCTGGCGCTGTGCGACGCCTGTGTGCCGCTCCCGACGCACACTGGCTGACGTGGCTGAGTGACGGTCGGCTGCTCTGGACCGGATGCCGGAGTGGGCATCGTCGTGCCGCCCTGGCTACCTGGTCGGTCGCCGAAGATGGTGGTGAGCCGCGTATGGTGACGCGCCGCGACGACGTCTGCGAAGTCCAGGTGCAGCCGGTGGCTGGTGGCGATGGTGCCGTCGTCGCTGTTGCTGAAGGAATGGCCACATGGTTGCGCTGGGACGACGACGAGAAGCTCGGCTACGACGCCCCGGGAGCGGAGATCCGTGGACTCGCGGTGGCGCATCCAACGGGCAGCGCGCCGGTCCTGGCCGTGGTTCGTAGCCGGGGTGACCAGCCACCGGAGTTGTGGGCGGGTTCGCCGGAGTCCCTGCGGCAGATCAGTGAGCACCAGGCTTCCTGGCATGGTCTCGAACTCGGCCGGCAGCGGCCGTTCGAATGGACCGCGCCGGACGGCTTGCGCCTCGACGGCCTGGTCCACGTCCCGCCGCGGCACCCGGGTGGGCCATTGCCGGCGGTTGTACTCGTTCACGGTGGACCGTACGCGCGATGTACGACGGGTTTCCACGTCTATCCGCTGCACTGGGCCCAATGGCTGGCCCTGCACGGGTACGCCGTATTGGAGCCGAACTATCGCGGTGGAGCGGGACGGGGCGACGAGTTCGCGGTCGCTGCCAGGTCGGGTGTCGGAGGCGACGAGTTCGGTGACGTCATGTCCATGGTGGACGCTGCCGTGGCGAGAGGTATCGCCGATCCGGACCGGCTGGGTATCGGCGGATGGAGTCAAGGTGGTTTCATGACCGCCTGGGCGATTACTCAGACCGACCGCTTCAAGGCGGGGGTGATGGGGGCCGGAGTCAGCGACTGGGGTGGGCTCACGATGAACACCGACATGCCGGTCTTCGAGAGCCAGCTGTGCGGCGGCACGCCATGGGACGGGCCGGGGCCCCATGAGTGGGCGCGGCGTTCACCCATCTCGTTCGCCAGCCAGGCGTCGACACCGCTGTTGATCCTCCACGGCGAACAAGACCGGCGGATCCCGGTGGGCCAAGCCGTCGGGTTCGCTCGCGCGCTCCGGCAGTACGGGTGTCCGGTGCGGCAGGTGGTGTATCCGCGGGAGGGGCACGCCGTCGCCGAGCGCCAGCATGTCCTGGACGTCCACGATCGGGTCCGCGACTGGTTCGCACGCTGGCTCTGAGTGAGAAGCCGCGCGGCTTCTTGCCGGACGATCTTGGCGACGTTCTCCAATACGGGCCGGTTCTCGATTGTGGGGAGCGGCCACGATTTGTGGGATCGTCCCAATTGCCGCGATCCTTGCTGGTGAATACCGCAACTGCGCGGCGAGCGACCGGTCCGGGAAAGTGTGATGGAGTGCCGGTGCTCCCAACGATGGTGCACGCTTGTCCGAGCGGCGTGGGTCGGAGGCGAGCCCGGTAGACCGGAACCGCAGTGGAATCCCCGCGGTGTGGCTGGAACCAAGCTGGAGGACATCGATGACCGAGCCCGACCGAACAGCCCGCACGTCCGGACCGCGCCGGCTGCCCGCCGCGGACATGGCTCGGGTTGCGGTGTTCGCCGCCCTGATTGCCGTGCTAGGCCTGCCCGGATCATTCAGCCTGTTCGGCAACGCCGTCCCGATCACACTCCAGACACTCGGAGTGTTGCTGGCCGGTGCCGTCCTCGGAGCCTGGCGCGGCTTGCTGTCGGTCCTGTTGCTCCTGGCTGTTGTTGCCGCCGGCCTTCCGCTGCTGGCAGGTGGCCGCGGTGGCCTCGGGGTCTTCGCCGGGCCTTCCGTCGGCTACCTCATCGGTTGGGCGGCGGCCGTGTTCGTCGTCGGCTGGCTCGTCGAACGCGGGGGGCGGCGACCGGCACTGATGTGGGTCCTGCCGGCTTGCCTCCTCGGCTCCGCGCTCATCCTGGTCATCGGCGTGCCGATCCAGGCGCTGGTGACGGGCGTCCCCCTGGACACCACCATCAAGCTCTCCCTGGCTTTCCTACCCGGCGATGCCGCGAAGTCGGTACTGGCTGCCGTGGTTGTGTTGGGCGTTCAACGGGCCTATCCAGAGGCGGCCCCGGCGGTGCGGCGTGCCCGGCGGGAGAGGTATCCCACGTGCCGGTAGCCAGAGACGTACTCGCGCACGCCGCGAAAAGCCCGGACATGGTGGCCCTTCGCTCTCCTGGGCGTACTCGAACCTACGGGCAGCTCGGTGCCGACATCTCGGCGGCCGTGGGCGCGTGGTGGGCCGCGGGCGTGCGTCCCGGCCGGTTGGTGGCCGTGGACCTGGCCGAGCCGATTGACCTGCTGACCGCGGTGCTGGCCGCGGATCTGATCCGGGCGACGCCGCTGGTCTGTGATGCGTCCTGGTCCGCGGAGCAGAGAACGGCCGTGCTCGGCACCATCGGTCCCGACCTCCATGTCCGTGACTGGCCACCCGCGTCATACGGCGACGCGGGCGTGACCACCGGGCCAGAATCCGCCACCTTGGCCGGGGCACCCGCACCGTACGACGTCGCATGGGCCGGTTTCAGTTCGGGGAGCACGGGTCGGCCCCGGGCGGTGGCCCGGACTCGGGCCTCGTGGACCGGCTGCTATCCGGCTGTGGACAAGCTGACCGGCATGACCAGCGAAGACACGGTGCTGGTGCCGGGGCCGCTCGCGTCGTCGCTGTACTGCTTCGCGGCGCTACACGGGCTGGCCACGGGTGCGTCGGTCACTGTGACCGGCCGATGGGCGTCCGGTCTGGTGCGGTCGTATCTTGCAGACTCCGACGTCGTCCACCTGGTGCCTCATCTTCTCGAGCACGTTGTCGGCGAGCTTGCGTCGATGGGGCCTTCCCGGCTGCGTATGGCCGTGTCCGGTGGCGCCGGGTTGCCGGCCGGACTGCGTGAGCGGGCTGGCGCGGCTGGTCTGGACGTCGTCGAGTACTACGGCGCGGTGGAGTTGTCCTTCGTCGCCGTGGACGCCGATGGCTTGGGGCTTCGGCCTTTCGACAATGTCGAGATCGACGTGCGCCAGGTGCCCGGCAGCTCGGGCCTGGGTGAGGTCTGGGTCCGGTCGCCATGGCTGGCCGAAGGCTATCTGGCGGGAGCAACCGGGCCATTCCGGCGTGATGACGACGGCTGGGCGACGGTGGGTGACCTGGCCGAGGCTGATTCGTCCGGTACGCGTGCGCTGAGGCTCAGAGGCCGTGGAGACGGCGCGGTGGTCACTGGTGGAGCCACGGTGGTGCCGGAGGATGTGGAAGCTGTTCTCGGCGGGGTCCCCGGGGTGCGAGACGTCGTTGTGGTGGGCACGCCACATCACTGGCTCGGTTCAGTTGTCACGGCGGTGATCGAGACCGCCGGCCCGCCGGTGCGGCGCAAGATCCTCGAGGCGGCGGCACGGCGGGAGCTGACACCGGCGCAGCGGCCGCGTCGCTGGTATGAGGCGGACCGGTTGCCGCGAACACCGGCGGGGAAGCCGGCGCGGGCGATCATCGCCGAGGCTCTGATCGACGGCCGGCCGGACCACTCCGGCACGAGCATCCGGCTGATGAGGTGACGGCCGTGCAACGACGTGACGCCGTGGTGGTGGCAGCCCGCCGCACCCCGATCGGCACGGCGGGCCGGAGCCTGAGCGGCATCACCGTCGACCAGCTGGCCGCGCCGGTCCTGGCTGCCACCGTTCAGGAGCTCCGGGAATCCGGTGTTGGAGCTCGTGTCTCATCGTCGGATGCCGGGCTGGATGTAGCCGATGTCGTCCTGGGCAACTGTATGGGTCCTGGCGGCAACGTGGCTCGGGTCAGCGCGTTGTCAGCGGGACTGGGAGTCAGCGTGCCGGGCGTCACGGTGGATCGGCAATGCGGGAGCGGCCTGGCGGCAATCCTGCAGGCAGCACAGTCCGTGCGGGCAGGGGACGCGGACCTTGTGCTGGCCGGTGGCGCCGAAAGCGCGTCGACCGCGCCACTGCGGGCGCACCGCGGCTCGGGCGCCGAACCGGACGTGGTGTACGAACGGGCGCCGTTCACCCCGCCGGAGTTCGGTGACCCGGACATGGGTGTCGCGGCCGAAACACTGGCCACGGCGCGAGGTGTCAGCCGGCGGCGTCAAGACGCCTATGCCGCCGCCAGCCACGCGAAAGCGCTGGCAGCACGGGATGCCGGCCGCTTCGAGGCGGAGCTGGTCGCTGTCGGCGGTTTGCACCACGACGAGCGTCCGCGCTCCCTGCGCGCCTCGACCCTCGCCCGAATGCCCGCGGCGTTCGTGCCGGGCGGAAGCGTCACCGCGGGCAATTCGTGCCCGGTCAGTGACGGCGCTGCCGCCGTCGGGATCGTCACCTCCGGCGCCCGGAGCGGCGTCGCGGGATTGCGCCTGGTCAGCGGCGCTATCGTCGGATGCGATCCCCGACAGCCCGGTTGGGGCCCGGTTCCGGCCACCGAGCGGGTGCTGGAAGCGGCCGGGTTGAAAATCGGTGATGTCGCCGCTGTCGAAATCGTCGAGGCATTCGCCGGACAGGTCCTCGCGGTGACCGATGCGCTCGGTCTCGACCCGCTTGGTCGTGACGCCGACGTCGTCTGTGCTGACGGCGGCGCCCTGGCGCTCGGCCATCCGTGGGGCGCGAGTGGCGCGGTTGTGGTGGTGCGGCTGTTCAGCCGCCTGGTGCTCGGCGGCGCGCCGGCAGGGACACTCGGCCTGGCGTGCGCTGCCGTGGGCGGTGGCCTCGGTGTGGCCGCGCTGTTCGAGGTGGTTCGAGGCCCGTGCTGACAGGCGCCTACGTGGCTCGCCCGTCGCCTCTGCACCGGATCCCCGCCGGGCCGAAGCTGGCAGCACTGGCGGGGGGCTGTACAGCGTTGTTGCTGGTGCGAACCTTGCCCGGGGTCGTTGTGGGCCTGGCGGCCGTGGTGGTGCTGTACGCGGTGGGCCGGATCCGGCCTGTCGAAGCATGGGTCCAGGTCAGACCGTTGCGTTGGTTCATGGCGGTGCTGCTCGTCGTCCAGCTCTTGATCACCGATGTCGGCACGGCGGTCTCGCTGACTTCGCGGATCGTGCTGGCGGTGGCGCTGGCCGGACTTGTCACCCTGACGACGCGCACGACTGATCTGATGGCGGCCATGGAGCGAGGGCTCGGGCCGTTGCGCCGCGTCGGCGTGGACCCGGTCCGGGTGTCGCTGATGATGTCGTTGCTCATCCGCAGCGTGCCGGTCGTGACCGGGATAGCTCAGCGGGTCCGCGATGCTCAGCGTGCCCGAGGGCAAGAACGCAGCATCCGCGCCTTCGCGGTGCCGTTGGTGGTCGGCGTGCTGCGCTACGCGGACACTCTCGGCGAGGCGCTCCAGGCGCGCGGCATGGACGACTAGAACATGACCGACGACGGCGCACACCGGTGAGATGAGGAACAGGCCGATGCAGGTAGCAAGGCTCGGGCTGACACCAGTCAAAGGCATGGCCCACGTCGCTCTGCCCGAGGTGGAGCTCACCCGCGGCGGTCCGCTTCACGACCGGGTGTTCTGCGTGGTCGAGGCAGACACCGGCCGGGTCTTGCGCACCGTCGAGAACGACATCGCGATGGCGTGCGAGGCGGTCTGGACACCACCAGTGCTGACCATTCGGGCACCGGGCGGGGACGCGAGTGGCGAGGTGTCAGAGGGCGCGCTGATCGCCGGACAGTATTGGGACCGGGAACTGAAGCTGAATGTGATCGAGGGGCCCTGGGCCGGGCTGCTGAGCCGGCACTTCGGACGGCCGGTACTGCTCTGCCGGGTGGCGGGTCCGGAACGTGCGATATGGGCGGGCTCAGTGTCCCTGGTGACGACCTCATCACTGGCCGAAGTGGCCCGGCGAACCGGGTGCGGCCACGACGACGGCGCGCGGTTCCGGCCCACCATCGTGGTCGACACCGGCGAGGCACCGGCATTCGTCGAAGACACCTGGGTGGGATCGAGGCTGCGGATCGGTGCCGCCGTCGTCACTGTGGAAGAGCGGCTGCCACGATGTGCGGTGGTCGACCGGCGTCCCGCGGCGGGTGGACATGATGTCGCCGTTCTGCGCGCTCTGGCGGCCGACAGACGCGACGGCAACGAGATCGTCTTCGGTGTCTCGGGCGAAGTCGAACAGCTGGCCCGCGTCGCGCTGGCCGACCCGGTGCGGCTCCTGGGCTGAACCTGCGCTCCGCTCTCCGGCGCCGCAGGCTCAGTGTTCAGGAACTCGGTGTTCAGGAGCTCAATGTGCTGGGACCGGAGCGTCGAGTGGGTGGTGCGAGTGGTGTGACCAGCGCACCCGTTGGTCGCCGAACCCGGCGGCATGCGCTCCCTCGTGCCCGATCGGACGCCGGCAGCGGTAGCTCGGTGAATAAAGGTCTCGGCACGAATCGCGGAAGCTCGTGTAGGCGAACTCGAGATCGAGACGGCGGTCGTCGCTCATGTGCATCACCTGATCATGCGGCGCGACCCCATTGTCCCGTGAATATTGCTTCTGACTTTCACATTATGACCGGACATTGCCGCCAAACGCCACCGCCCCCCATTCGGCGGGCGAGCCGCGAAGCGACATCCCCGGCGTCACCCGCGCGACGACAAGACCACCTCAGCGCCTACGGCACGCTGAGCAGGGCACCCGAAACGGAACCGCATCGGGTGCCCTGCTCTGGTGTTCCGGCCCCGGGAGGTCCTCCCGAGATGTCGCCGGCCCGGCGAAGACCACATGGTTGATACGCCCGGCCGGGCAGGGCCCGCCTAGGCGATGGAGCCGTGCGGATCGAGCACGTACTTCTGCGCCGCTCCGCGGTCGAACTCCGCGTAGCCCTGTGCTGCCTGATCGAGCGGGAGGACGGTCGCGTTCACATTGCGCGCGATGTTCACCCGGTCATGCAGGATGGCCATCATCAGCTGCCGGTTGTACTTCATGACCGGGCACTGCCCGGTGGTGAAGGCCAGCGACTTCGCCCAGCCCAGACCGATCTGCAGGGACAGGGACCCGTGCTTGGCGGCATCGTCAGCGGCCCCGGGGTCGCCTGTGACGTAAAGTCCGGGAATTCCGACGGCTCCACCCGCGCGAGTGACGTCCATGACGGTGTTGAGAACGGTGGCCGGTCGTTCGGTTTCGGCCTGCTCGCCGTGTCCACGGGCCTCGAAGCCCACTGCGTCGACGGCGCAGTCGACTTCCCGGGTGCCCAGGATTTGCTCGATCTGGTCGGCTGGTTCGCCTCGGGAGACGTCGATCGTCTCGCAGCCGAAGCTGCGTGCCTGTGTCAGGCGCTCTTCTTGCAGGTCGGCGACGATGACCACGGCCGCGCCGAGGAGGAACGACGACGTAGCCGCCGCTAGGCCTACCGGTCCGGCGCCGGCGATGTACACGGTCGATCCGGGCCCTACGCCCGCGGTGACCGCGCCGTGGAAGCCGGTGGGGAAGATGTCGGAGAGCATCGCCAGGTCGACGATCTTCTCCATCGCACGGTCCCGATCCGGGAACTTCAGCAGATTCCAGTCGGCATACGGGACCATGACGTACTCTGCCTGGCCACCGACCCAGCCGCCCATGTCCACGTAGCCATAGGCAGAACCCGGGCGGTCGGGGTTGACGTTCAGACAGATGCCGGTCTTGCGTTCCTTGCAGTTGCGACAACGCCCGCAGGCGATGTTGAACGGTACCGAGACGAGGTCACCGGTCTTGATGAACTCGACGTCGCGGCCGGTTTCGATCACCTCGCCGGTGATCTCGTGGCCGAGCGCGAGCCCTTCAGGGGCGGTGGTGCGGCCGCGGACCATGTGCTGGTCACTGCCACAGATGTTGGTAGCTATGACTTTGAGGACGGCGCCATGGGGTAGCTGGCGCCCGACGTTGTCCGGGTTGACACCCGGTCCGTCTTGGAGTTCAAAGGTCGGGTAGTCGATCTCTTCAACCTCGACGTGGCCCGGCCCCCGGTAGATGACAGCTCTGTTTCCAGGCACGACTGGTCTCCTTCCGGTCAAGCTGATGGGTGCCGGCGGCTCGCTGGGAGCCCGCGGGACGGCCGAGAGCACGGACAACGTGAACCCGGCCGTGCTGGGTACGCATGCATGGTCGGCGGGCACCACCCCCTCCTGCCCGGGTAACGGAGAGGTGCTTGGAATGCCTGTACCCACGAGTCTGGACCTGCCCGGCCGAGAAATCTATGGTGATGTGCGTTTTGATTCACACCGCCGCGCGGCACTAACGACTGGCTCTGGCGGGTGCCATCGGCTAGACAAGTGGAATGAGCGCAGATCTTGAGCTACGTACAGCGACCGCCGCCGACGCCGAGGCCCGCGGCCGGCTGCTGGCAAGCACGTTTCTCGACGACTACGAGGAAGCGAGCTTTCGCCGCCACCAGATGGTGGATGAACTGGACCGTACCCACATCGTTGTCGATGGCTCCGAACAGGTCGCCACGGCCGGCGTGCTCTCACGTGATCTGAGCGTGCCCGGTGCGGTGACCCCCGCGGCGCATGTCACCGGCGTCGTCGTGGCACCCACCCATCGCCGTCGAGGTTTGCTGAGCCGGTTGATGGACGTCCAGCTGCGGGCGGTTCGTGAGCGCGGTACCGAGCCGATCGCTGCGCTGTGGGCCAGCGAGGGGGCCATCTATGGGCGGTACGGCTACGGCATCGCATCGTGGCACGTGGACTACCGGATCCCTACGTCGGAGACCACCTTGCCAGGCTCGACTCCTCCGGGCCGGTTGCGGGCCGTGACGCCGGCCGAGGCGCATCGTCAGGTCGCCGAGGTGTTCGATCGATTCCGGCGGCGCACACCCGGTGTCTCCGATCGGCGAGACCGGTGGTGGGAGTACCTGACCGCCGACCCCGAGACACGCCGCCGCGGGATGTCCGCGCTGCGCGGCGTCGTCTACGAGGAGGACGGCGAGACGCTTGGCTATGCGTGGTGGCGCGCCAAGAGCCAGTGGAGCACCTCCGGACCGGACGGAGAGGTCGGGGTGAGCGAGGTTGTCGCGGAGAACACCGAGGCCTACGCCGCCTTGTGGCGTTTTCTGATGAACATCGACCTCACCCGCACGGTTACTTACCGGTTCGCCACCACGGACGAGCCGCTGGCATTTCTCGTCGACAATGCCAAACCGCTGGCCACAGGCGTCCGGCCTGGCTTGTGGGTGCGCGTCGTCGACGTGGCGGCCGCGCTTTCCACCCGGCGTTACGCCGCGCCGATCGATGCCGTGCTGGAAATCACCGACGCGCGGCTGCCTGAGAACGCTGGGCGCTGGCACCTGGTGGGCGACATGTCGTCGGCGAAATGCTCGTCGACCGACATTATGCCGGACCTGACACTGGATGTCGGTGAACTCGGAGCGGCCTATCTGGGTGGTACCTCGCTTGCCTCACTGGCGGCGGCCGGGCTCGTCACGGAACATCAGCGCGGGGCGCTCTACGCGGCGTCGACAGCATTCGGCTGGCATCGGCAACCCGCGCCGATCGAAGTCTTCTAGCCCGGCCGCCCCGCGGTCTTTTGGCCGACTTCAATACGGCCAGGTGGCGCAGAACGGCAGACAAGGCCGCTAGACCCACCTGGCGGTATTGAAGTGTCCCCGCCAGAGCCCTCGCGACGGTTTCACGGCATTCGCGGCCACAACCGCCCTCCACCTCACCCACACCAACCCGTGAAACAGCCACGAATCCGTGAACAGCCACTTGTCATTCATGATCATTGGAGGGGCAGGGTGAGGAAGCGCTGGACGGTGCCGTGGTCAAGCTCGTGCGTCAGCAATTGGATCGCGTCGTGTGGAGACAGCCAGCGCACCGCGTCCACTTCGCGGTGCGGGGTGAAAGTGCCGCCGACGGCCCGCATCGCCCAGAATCGCACCACCTTGGGGCGGCGGAAACGGTCCGCTTTGGAGCCGTGTTCGACGTACTCGACTTGATCGACGAACGGGCCGAGCTCGACCTCCAGGCCGGTCTCTTCGCGCACTTCCCGCGCAGCCGCTTCTTCCCACGTTTCACCAGGGTCGAGTTTGCCCTTGGGGAGCGACCAGTCGTCGTACTTGGGCCGATGGACGACGATGATCTCGACATCGGCACCCTTGGATCGCCAGACGACGCCGCCTGCCGCACGTACGGGATCGTCTTTCGGTCTGCTCATCTCGCCTGCCTCGCCACGTCCACATCATCCATCACGACGAAGCGTTGTTCCCGACCGGAACCCGGGCACGCCTCGCGCTTCGCGCTGGCAGTGATCATCGTGCGGGCTGGTTGCCACCCGCACGGCATCAGCTGGATACCCTCAAAGGGTGGTGACACCAGCGACTGGTCCGGAATCCGGCGTGCCGGTTCAGACCCAGCCGGACGGCAGGTCCCGGCGCCGGCTCGGTGTCGAAGTATGGATCGTCCTTGGTCTTTCGCTCGGGCAGTCCGGCGTGTACGCGCTGGTGCGGCTCATCGAGCGGTTGACCCGAGAAGAGCGGCTGTCGGAACAGCGTGTGACGATGAACCGCTCACGGAGTGAGCGTGAGTACTTCGATCTGACGTTTCAGCTGCTCAACATTGGCTTCGCATTAATACCGGTGGCCCTGGCGCTCTTCCTCCTCTCTACGCCGGGGCAGTCGGTGCTGCGCCGGATCGGGCTGGACTTCAGCCGACCTTGGCGTGATCTGGCCATCGGCGCCGGGCTGGCGGTGATCATCGGCGTACCCGGCCTGGGCGTATACGCGGTGGGTGTCGCCTTTGACTGGAACGTTTCCATCTCCGCCAGTGGGTTGCAGGATTACTGGTGGTCGGTGCCCATATTGATCCTCAGGGCGCTGATGAATGCGCTTCTCGAGGAGGTCATCGCCGTTGGTTACCTGATGACACGGCTCCGGCAGCTCGGCTGGCACGTCTACGCCGCCATCGCGGCCAGTTCGGTGCTCCGCGGTTCTTACCATCTGTATCAGGGCTACGGGATGGCGTTGGGCAACATGGCGATGGGCGCGGTGTTCGCGTGGTGGTACCACCGGACCGGAAGAGTGATGCCTCTGGTGATCGCCCATACGATCCTCGACATCGTGTCCTTCGTCGGCTACTTCCTGTTCAGAGACACTCTCGATCTCCCCTGACGACGCGCTGGCGGTAACTGACAGCAGATCACGACATGCCGTGCGGTGAGGTTCGGTCATCCGCCGTCGCGTAGCCGAACGGCAACGGCGCATCGATAGCCGTCTCGGTCCAGACCGACTTCGCCCGGCTGTATTCCAGGAGGCCGTCGAGGCCGCTGGAGCGGCCATAGCCGCTGTCTTTGAACCCGCCGAACGGTGACATCACGCTGATGGTCTTGTAGCTGTTGATCCACACGGTGCCCGCCTGCAGAGCGGCGGCAACGCGGTGGGCTCGTCCGACGTCGCCGGTCCACACCGCTCCTGCGAGCCCGAAATCCGAATCGTTGGCGACGGCCACGGCCTCGTCCTCGTCCTCGAACGGGATGGCGATCACCACTGGCCCGAACACCTCTTCGCGGGCGATGCGCATCTGGTTGGTGCCACCCAGCACCGTGGGGGCGAAGTAGAAGCCGCCGCGCAACGCAGCGTCGTGATGACCGGCCGTCCCCCCGGCCACGACATCGGCGTCAGCGCCGAGCGCGGCGTTCACGAGTTCGCTGACGCGCCCCGCCTGGGCCCGGTTCTGTAGTGGTCCAACCTGAGTCGTGTCGGCCAGGGGATGCCCGAGCGTGATGCCGCGGGCGAGAGCGGCCAACCGGGTGACCACGTCGTCGAAGACGCTGCGCTGGACCAGGAGCCTCGAGCCAGCCACACAGCTTTGCCCGGCGCCGGAGAAGATCGCCGCGGCGGCTCCACCTACGGCCCGGTCGAGATCGGCGTCGGCGAAGACGATGTTCGCTGATTTGCCGCCGAGTTCCAGCACACACGGCGTGAGCCGGTCTGCGGCCTGAGTGGCGATACGCCGGCCGGTCTCCGGGGAGCCGACGAACACCACCTTCGCGACGTCGGTATGGCCGACGAGGGCGCTGCCCGCGGTGTGGCCGAGGCCGGCCAGGACGCTGATGGTGCCCGGCGGCAGGCCGGCGTCGAGCGCCAGCTTCGCCAGGACAACGGACGTGAGCGGGGTGAGCTCGGACGGCTTGAGCACCATCGCGTTGCCGGCCGCCAGCGCGGGCGCCAGCTGCCAGCCCGCGGTGAAGATCGGCGCGTTCCACGGGGTGACCGCCGCGACCACCCCGTATGGAGCACGCATGGTGTAGTTCAAGTGCGACGTCGGCACCGGGATGACTTCACCATGCTGTTTGTCCGCCCAGCCGCCGTAGTACTCGAACATCTCCGCGACCTTGGACACTTCGGCGGCGGCGTCGCGTAGTGGTTTGCCGGCGACGACGGACTCGAGCTGCGAGAGCGGTCCAGTGGCCGTGCGGACCTGCTGGCCCAGCCCCCACAACAGGCGTCCGCGTTCTGACGCGGTGAGCCGTTGCCAGGCACGGGCGCCGTCGATACATGCGTGCACCGCGTCGACAGCGGCGGATTCCCCGCCGTCGGCATAGGAGAGCAGCGGTTGCCCCGTGGCGGGGTCTTCGAGGCCGATAACCTCCCCGGCACCGTTGAGCAAACCGTCGCCGACGAAACTCGCGATTGGGGCTCCGCGGCCGAACCAGCCCTCCCAGAGCTCGCGGACGAGAGCGGGCGAATCGACGGTCATGATTGGGCCATCCGGTTGAAGTCTTCTCCCGCTCCGAGGTGGTCACGGGTGTCTTGCCAGGCTCGGGTGACGGCATTGGCCAGCGGGACGTCGGCGCCGATTGCGTGGGCCGTACTGGTGGCCAGAGCCACATCGCGTGCCATCAGCCCGAGCGTGAAGCCGGAGTCGAAGGTCTCCGGAAGTACCCAGCGGGGCAAGTTGATCTCGGTGACGGCGCTTCGCCCGGATGCTCCGTTCACCGCATTCAGCAACCGCTCCGGGTCGAGGCCGGCGGCGTTCGCGAGCCGGAGCGCCTCGCCCGCGATCTGCAGGTGTGTGGCGCACAACAGGTTGTTGATCAGTTTGGCGACGTTTCCGGCTCCGGGGCCGCCGACGTGGGCCACTCGCCGGGCAATGGTGTCCAGCACCGGCTTGGCTTCAGCGACGGCGTCGTCGGCACCACCGAGAAAGACGGTCAGGGATCCTTCGCGGGCTCCCGACCCGCCGCCGCTGACCGGTGCGTCGATCAGGCTGTGTCCGTGGTCGGCCAGCGTCGCGGCGAGGGCACGGGTGGACAGAGGGTTACTGGTAGACGTGTCGATGACCAGCCGGTGACCGACCCCGGCGGCCACGAGGCCGGCGGGACCGGTCAACACCTGCTCGACTTGAGGGGTTCCCGGGAGCGAGAGCACGAGCACCTGGGCTTCGCGGACCGCCGTGGCGGTGTCGACGACCGGTAGCTCGCTGCCCACCCGAGTTGCCGCGTCGGGCGACGGATCGACGCCGACGACATTCCATCCCGCTCGAGTCAGGGTGTGCGCGATCCCGGCGCCCATGGTGCCGAGGCCGAACACGGCTACCGTGCCTTGCATGACGATGATGCTCCTTGCGAGTGAGTTCCGTTGGTGAAGCGTGGGACGATCAGCCGGTGATGCGCAGGACGACGTCGGCGATGACAGCCGAGCCCAGGTAGGTGCCAGCCAGGACGAATACAGCCACCAGGAGCAGCTTCCATCCGGACTTCTTGACGACATCGATCTCCCGGCGGCTGACCGCCAGGCCCGCGTAGGCCAGGCAGGGCACGCTCAGGGCCAGGAAGTCGATCTCGGCGACGAGGTTCAGCACGGCTTGGTCCCACGGTGTGAACGGCAGTGTCGCGGCAATTCCGAGCAGCGAGATCCAGGCGACGCTGGGCAGGTAGAACGGCACGAATCGAGCGAGAAACAGCCCGCCGGCACAGAGGGCGTAGAGCCCGGCCATCCCGCCGAGTGCCTCCCATGGGGTCAGCTCGGTCGCGATCAGTTGCAGGGCCCAGCCGAGAATGCTGACCAGGGCAAGATCACGCAGTGTCGGGAGCACATCGATCTTCTCCCGGGAGATCCGAGTGGGGTTCACGGCAGCGTTGTCGGCGCTCATGGTCAGCCGTCCTTTCCAGCGACGGCCGCATCGGGCCGCGCCTTGTTATACAGCCGCTCCACGAGAGGCAGAGCGACGAACAGGCTGATGTACATGCCGGTGGCGTAGGTGAGCAGGTTGCTCGCACCGGCAAGGGCGAGAATCGTGTCGCCCATCTCGGGTAGTGACTCGCTGAGCGCGCCGGTGCACGAGGCCATCATCGAGCCGCTGCCGACCCCGCATGCCATGGCCAGCGCTTCCGGCTGGAACACGTCGAGCGACGCCAGCAGGGATGCCATGACGGCGAAGATGAGCGTGCCGAAGAGGGTCCCGACGACGTACACGCCCATGACACCGGTGCCCTCGGGGCTTTTGAGCCCGTAGCGATCCGCGACGATCGCGATGTTCGGTTCGCGCGCCACCGAGAATGTCGCGCCGATCGATTCGCGGCCCATCTTCAGCAACCACACGGCGATGGGAAAGGCCAGTGCCACGGTGCCGAGGTTGCCCAGCTCCTGAAGGAGCAGCGCCGGCCCGGCCTCGATGATCTCCTCGATCGCCGGACCGATGGTAGTGCCGAACTTGGCGATGAAGGGCATGATCGCGATGACGATGATGGGCGATGCCGCCTGCACCTCGCGCTGCCGGATGATCGCCGAAGCGCGACTGATCACGTTGGGGTTGAGCAGCACACCGAGAAGGAACGCGTACAGCAGTGGCAAGAGCAGGATCGCTCCGGTGCCCAGCGGAATCTGCTGGACACCGATGAACTGCGCGGCGATCACGATGACGAGCACGGCAACATGCAGCCGCCACATACTCACGGCGGAACGAACCGTGCGCATGGTGGCCTCCCTGGTTGGTTTCGGTAGCCGAACTGTTGTGGCAGGGACGCTACGCACGGCCAACACGTTGCACAAGGAGTCAATTGTGTGACCGGGGTGTTGCTTGATCAGCAACACCCGGGCTCTGATCCGCCAGCGAGTCGAGCTGATGTGCGCAGTGGTCGAGAAGCTGCCGTGTGATGTACGACGGCGTACGACCACGGCGCACCAGCAGTTGGGCGTGGACGTGGTCGTGGTCGTTCGTCGTCAGCGGGATGGCGCGGAGGAGGCCGCCGGCCAGTTGCTGTCCGACGGCGACGCGGGGAAGCAAGGTGATGCCGAGGCCGGAGAGAACGAAGTCCACAACCGCCTGGATCGAGCTGCTGACCATCCGGATGTCGAGCGAGACGCCATACATCCGCTGGATCTGATCGGTCAGCGTCCGGATTCCGAATCGCGCCGGCAGGACGGTGGCGGCTTGTCCGGCGAGTTCGCTCGGATCGATCCGCTGGTGATCCGCCAGGGGGTGGGCACGGGCGCAGATGACATGCAGGGGTTGCGGCGCCTGTTTGACAGCGGTCAGATCGGGGTGCGGTTTGGCGTGCAAGGCGAGCGCCAGATCTACGTCGTCGGCGAGTAGCAAATCACAGATCTCATCGGTACCGCCGGTGGTCAGTTCGACGGAGACACCAGGGTGCACCCCGAGAAAGGGAATCAGGCCACGTGTCATCAGATCGTCGACGAACCCTTCACCGGCGGCCAGCCGGACCCGCCCGCGACGCAGCCCGCGTAGGTCGTCAAGATTCTCGTGCAGGAGGTCTTCGAGGTGAGCCCGGTCGTTGGCGAACCGGGCCAGCAGGTCGCCGGCCTCGGTCGGCCGGATGCCGCGGGCACTACGCTCCAGCAGCGGAATACCGAGACGGCGCTCGAGCTCGGCGATCTTCCGGCTGACCGCCGACGGCGCCAGGCCGAGTTGACGGGCAGCGGCACGGATCGAGCCCGTGGCATAGACGGCCCGGTAGTACTGCAGCGTCCGGTCGTCGGGAGCCATACGTCGCAGCATAGGGGTTGTCGTGTGGCTATCCCGCGGATTCGGGTCCACCTGGCTGGCCCGTGAGTCAGCGAACAGCTCCGCCAAATTCAGTTGAGCGCCTCGTCTCGAGCGAGCATCCTTGGCAGGTGTTGATCCGCCGTGAAGGTCCTGCCGATGCCGACCTCATCCGATCGCTGCATACCGCCGCGTTCGCGAAGTTCGCCGAGCCTGGACGGGTGCCTGTCGAAGCGGGCCTGGTGGACGAGTTGCGCGCCGACCCGGGCTGGATTCCGGCCCTGTCCCTGGTCGCGGTCGAACACGGGAGCGAACAGATCGTCGGACACGTCGTCTGCACCCGGGCAACTGTCGGCAGTGCGCCGGTGCTGGGCCTCGGGCCTTTGGGTGTGCTGCCCGAATACCAGAAGCGCGGTGTCGGGGCGGCGCTGATGTACGCGGTGCTCGGTGCCGCGGACGCGCTCGATGAGACCGTCGTCGTCCTGCTCGGGCATACGGACTACTACCCGCGGTTCGGGTTCCGTCCAGCCGGCGGATACGGCATCGTCGCCCCTGATCCTCGATGGGGTGAGCACTTCCAGGCCCGCACCCTATCGGCGTACCATCCCGGGATCCGGGGACAGTTCACCTATGCCGAGCCGTTTCGGTCCCTGTGAAATGTCGCCACGCCGACGCCGACTGATCACCTCCGAGGCGAACAGACGCAATCCCGATACGACAAAGTCACGACGAACTCCTAAACTAACCCGCTGGCTGTCGTCGGAACGAGTTGAGGAGCCGGATGCGTCTGTGGATCTCGCCTGTCCTGGCGGTGATGCTGGCATTCGGCGTGGCAGCTTGTGGTTCGGACGACGAGTCGGCCGGCCTGGACGCCACAACTGGCGCCGAACAATCGCCTACCGACGACGAGTTGCCCCCGCCCAACGGCGACGAATCAGGAGCCGAGACTGATACGTCGGCCGACGACGAAGCCGCGGTGGAGCAGCTCTACGATCAGTTCTGGGATGCCGTGGTCTCAGCGGAGAACGGGCCGGATACCGATCCTGCACTCTTCGACGGAATCGGCACCGGTGCGATCGTCGAGATCTACGTGTCCCGTGCACGGGAGTGGGAGGACCTCGGCGTGCACCGCGACGGTGAACCGCAACTCGAAGACATCACCGTGGACGTCGACGGTGACGAGGCTCGGGTTGAAGCGTGTAAGGATGAAGCCGACTGGCAGATGATCGCGGATGGCGAGCCGGTGCCGCTCGAGGATCGGGAACCATCCGCGCATGTCGTGATTGCGGAACGCACGGGCGATGGTTGGTTGTTCACCGACGAGCTCGCATCGGATGAGGCCGTCATCTCATGCGGTTGATCACGTCCGGAACGGCGACCGTCTTCTGGCTCTCCCCTGTGTTGTGCTGGCAAGCCTACGGCGAGTTGATCTTCCTGGAGTTCACCGTCGATTTCAGCCCGCTCGGACTGTCTCTGGTGGATCTGGACACGTGGTTCTGGGTGGACGGGCCCGGCTCTGATCCCATCACCGGAACCTCCGCGGGCGGTGTGGTCGCTGTTGCGACGCCGCAGCACATCGAGCTTGACCCGGGCGACGGCGTGGTCCCTATGACGTGCGAGTGGACAGTGTCGGAGTCGGACGCTTGCACCCACGCCTACCAGCGTGCATCCGTCAACGGGCCGTTGACCTCCGATGGCGGCGATCCCGCGTACGAGGCGCGTGCGCGTCTGGTGTTCGGCATCCACTTCGAGTTCGGCGGCGACGTGCTGGAGTTGCCCGGCCTGCCGGACGAGTTCGTGACCGATTGGCAGTCGGGTGCCGTTCCGGTCGCCGAGGTGCAGGCGGTTGTCACCGACTGACAACCGTGTCGCGGTCCGGCGGATGGACAGGCGCGTCTTGCGTCGGTGAAGCGAGTCTTTACCACGGGTGGATCGAGTACACCTGAGCCGGGAAATCGCCGGAGCCTCGCGTGCCCGGAATTGGTTTGGCCAGCCGGTCGAGTCTGTCGAGGACCTCGGATCAGGCGTAGTTGGGCGTAGCGCCGGCTCGATAGCCGGAACCTGCCGCCGATCACCATGTGCCGTGGGTGTGTAAACCCACATGGTTGCCCATTCTGCGGCAGTTCTGGCGACGCGCATCTCTCTGAACAGTGATGATGGCCGCAAGGTTGTTTACTTAGTCTATATGTATTGACATATATACCTAGTCTGGTGAAGGGTAATGGAAACCCGCGCTTAACGATGTGGCGCTAGTGATGCGCCCCGGGCGTCGGGCGACACGACTTAGGAGGCCCGGATGAACCACACGCACAGTGTCAGGCGCCGAGCGTTCGACGGATGGCGAGGAAAAGTCGTCGTGGCAGTTGGTGCCGCGGCCTTGCTGGCGGCCTGCGCGCCGTCGTCGACTCCTCAGGCTTCGCAGGATGAACCACCTGCCGAAGACCCTGTCGTTCCGGTAGGAGACGAGGATTTCGACCTCGACGATCTGATCGCCGCCGCCCAGGAGGAAGGTGAGCTCACCGTCTACGACGGCACCGGGAAGATCGAGCAGATGGCTGCCGAGTTTCAGGAGAAGTACGGCATCACCACAGCGGGCATCAAGGTGGACAGCGCCGAGATGGCGGAGAAGATGACCAGGGAGGCGCAAGCCGGGAACGTGACGGCTGACGTGGCCGCGCTCAGTGATGTCCCGGCGGTGTCCGAACAGCTCGTCCCCCAGGGCATCGTCGAGAACTGGGTTCCGCCCGATCTGGCCGGACTGATCCCCGAGACCATGCACGATCCGCTGATCGTGATCACCGACCCCAGCTTGTACGCCTACAACACCGAGAAGCACGACACCTGCCCGGTCAGCAATGTCTGGGCACTCACCGACGAGGAGCTGCTGGGTGACGGCGGTTTCGTCATGCAAGATCCACTCGGCAAACCCGACTACGCCGACTGGTGGAATCAGCTGAGCGTGCATGGCGACGATCTGATGCGCCAGGCCTACGAGGATCTTTATGGCGAACCGCTGGAGACAAGCGAGCAGAGCGCGACCCATGAATGGATCAAGCGCCTCGCGGAGAGTGGGCCGCTTCTCACCAAGAGCAGCGAAGAGGCATCAGAGGCGGTGGGAGCGCAGGGCCAGTCGAATCCGCCTATGGGGTTGATGAGTTCGGCGAAGTTCCGCAACAACGACGACAAGGGCTATGTGCTGGGCGTGTGCGATGAGATCGAACCCTGGGTGGGCTTCGCGAAGCCGAAAGCGATCGTCATGGCGTCGGGCACGAGTAACCCCAACGCAGCCAAGCTGTTCATCCACTACGCCATGACCGCCGAGGGAATCAAGCCGCAGGTAGACGACGGCAAGCTCTCGGCGAACTCGGAGGTTCCACCGAGCGACGAAGATCCGAGTAACGCCGCTGAGCTGACCGATCGCATCTTCTTCTTCGACAACGCAACCGCCGCGGAGGACTGGGCCAACCGCCAGAACATGCACGACTTCTGGCGAGTGAATCGCCGGTAGCTCGACCTCGCATGACTTGGCATCTGGTGTCCCACTGACAAGGAAGGTAGCCCGTGGTTGCTCCGACACTGCGTCCGGACTCAGCGACGATCATGCCTCCGGAGCCGCCCAGAGGCAGATTCGGACGGACTCGATACCACCTGATCGTGGCGAGGCATGATCCCACCAAGCTGATCGGGGTCTTGCTGGCGATCATCTTCTTGTACCTCATCGTCGCGCCCATCGTCTCGATCATCTCCGACGCGTTCCGCGTCCACTTCGGAGATCACATCCATTCCGGACAGGACCCGGGCGAGTGGACCGGGTACTACCTCTGGCGGGTTTTCCGGTCGGATGTCAGCTCCATTCTGTTCTGGCAGCCATTCATGAACACGATCGTCGTCGCGGTCGGAACCACGCTCTTCGCGCTGGTGGTTGGTGGGACGATGGCGTGGCTGATCGCCCGGACCGACGTCGCCGGCCGGAGGTGGTTCTCCACGGCGCTGGTCGTCTCGTACATGGTGCCTTCGTGGACGTTCGCTCTGGCCTGGCTGACGATCTTCAAGAATCGGCGGATGGGCGGCCGGCAGGGCTTCCTCGAGACCATGGGTTTCGAGCCACCGGACTGGCTTGCCTACGGTGCGTTCCCGACCATCGTCGCACTCGGACTGCACTACTACCCGTTCGTGTTGCTGCTGTTCGGCAACGCATTGCGCAGGATGGACTCGCAGCTGGAGGACTCCGCCCGGGTGCTGGGGGCGCCACGGAGGACGATCGGCCGTCGCATCGTCCTGCCGCTGATGCTCCCGTCGCTGACGTCGGCTGTCCTGCTGATCTTCGCGAAGATCCTGGGCACGTTCGGGACGCCGTACATTCTCGGGCTGCCCGTCGACTATCAGGTGATGTCGACGTCGCTGTTCCAGAGTATCCAGAACCGGCAGAACGGCGTCGCAGCGGTCATCGCGGTAGTGATCATCGTGGTGGGCGTCCTGGTCATCGTCGTCGACTCGAGGATCCTGAAGGAGTACCGCCGTTTCGTGACGGTGGGCAGCAAGGGGTCCATGGACCGCCGCACCAAACTGCGGCGATGGCGGCTGCCCGCGTTCGGGCTCGTGTTGTCGGTCTTCGTGGTCAGCGTCGTGATTCCGCTGGGTGTTCTGTTCCTCTCGACCATTCAACGGATCCCGGGCCGATTCGAGTGGAGCAACTTCACGTTGCGGTACTGGATCGGGTCCGAGCTGGACAGCGTCGCATTCCCGCGCGGAGTTCTGGTCAGCGGGGAACTCTACGGAGCGGTGTGGAACAGCCTCCGCGTCGTCGGATTGGCGGCGATCTGCTGCGGAATTCTGGGTCTGCTGGTCGGTTACGTCGTGGTGCGCACGTCGGGCAGCCGGTTGTCTTCCATGCTGCGCCAGATATCGTTCCTGCCCTATCTCGTTCCAGGTGTGGCCTTCGCCGCCGCCTATCTCTCCCTCTTCGCGGTACAAAGAGGGCCGGTGCCGGCCCTTTATGGGACATTCACCATCCTCGTCATTGTCATGGTGATCGGCAATCTCCCATATTCCTCACGGGCCGGAATCTCGGCCATGATGCAGCTGGGGAGAGATCCCGAGGAAGCCGCGCAGGTGAGCGGGGCGGGATGGTGGCGACGAGTGACCCGAGTGGTCATGCCCATTCAAAAAGGGGCGCTGGTCACCGGCATCATCTTGCCGTTCATCTCCGGTCTGAAAGAACTCAGCACGGTCATCATGCTGGCCACTTCCGACACCCAGCTGCTGACCACGCTGTCGGTGAAGCTCGTCGATTTCGGCTACCTCCAGCTGGCCAACGCCGTCGTTCTCATCATCGCTCTCATGGCCTTTGTCGCCACTTATCTGGCGCAGCGACTCACCGGCAGCAATCTCGCCTCCGGACTTCAGGGATAGGAGACTCATGCCACAGATCACCCTGTCTGCGATCGACAAGTCGTACGAATCGGATCAGAAGTCGAAAGCAGTCGACAACTTGTATCTCGACATACCGGACGGCGCCTTCATGTGCCTGCTCGGCCCGTCCGGGTGCGGCAAAACCACCACGCTGCGCATGATTGCCGGACTCGAGCAGCCGACGGCGGGTGAGATCCGGGTGGACGACCGCGTTCTCGATGCGGTTTCCCAAGGAATCTTCATTCCCACCGAGAAACGTCAGATGGGCCTCGTATTCCAGAGCTATGCACTCTGGCCGCATTTGACCGTCGAGAAGAATGTCGACTTCGGATTGCGCATCCAGAAGGTGCCGGCCTCGGAGCGGGCGGCCCGGACCGACGAGGTCCTGGGCCAGCTCCGCATCGATCAGCTCAAGGACCGCTATCCCGCCCAGCTGTCCGGCGGGCAGCAGCAGCGGGTTGCGTTGGCGCGGATGCTGGCGGTGAATCCGTCCGTGCTGCTGCTGGACGAGCCGCTGTCGAATCTCGATGCCCGGCTGCGGCTGGAGATGCGCGCCGAGCTCAAGCGGATCCACGACAGATGGCGCACCACCATCGTCTTCGTCACCCATGACCAGTTGGAAGCGATGACGCTGGCCACCCAGGTCGCGGTGATGAACCAGGGCGTGTTGCAGCAACTCGGCTCACCGATGGCGATCTACGACCGGCCGGTGAACAGATTCGTGGCCGAGTTCGTCGGTAACCCACCGATGAACTACGTGGTGCGCGGCGAGTCCACGGCTCCGAAGGTTGCGGCCTCGCTGGCCGGTTACGCAGAAGCGCGAGGATCGCTGGAGGGCAAGGTCGGGGCCGTCGGCGTCCGCCCGGAGTCACTGCGGCTGGTGTCGTCCCCGGTTGACGTACCGGATGGCGCCTGGCACGCACCGGCCCGTCTCGAGGCGGTGTTGCCCACGGGGTCGAGCTGGACGGTCCAGTTGCGCGTACTCGACGGCACCTTCTACCTGACCTCCGCTGACCCGGTGAACTATGACATGGATAGCGACGTCACGTGCTGGACGCGCGCGACGGATCTGCATGTGTTCGACGATTCGGACCGGCGGATCGCCACGTACGACGATTCCGTCGCACGCCGCCGCGTCGAAGTCGGGAGCGGTGCGTGATGACAGAAATCGCAACTACACCGAAGGCGCTTCTGCTCGATTTCGGCGGCGTGGTGGTCGAGACCGCTCGTCGCCCGAGTTGGCAGTCGGAGCTGGCGGCCGAGGTACACCGGATGCTGGCGGCCACCGGCCGGGCCGACTTGACGGCTGAAGACATCGAGCTGGACATTCGCGCCGGGCGCGCCGCGCACGGAGGGTGGAAAGACGCGATGTCCCGGCCGTACACGCCGAGGGAGGCCACGCACCGCGAGTTCTGGTCCGACTACGTCGCGGCGGACTGGCCGGAGTCCGACCGCGTTCTGGTCGAGGTCCATGCTCAGCACCTGTGCCGGCGGATGGTGGAGTTGCAGGCCGAGCGGAAGCCGCGCCACGGCATTCACGAACTCCTTGCCTTCGCTCGCGACCGCGGCATCCTCGTCGGGATTGTCAGCAACGCCCTGGTCGGCGAGGTGCACCGGGAAGTGGTGCGCGAACTCGGTCTCGACGACTTCATCCAGGTCCAGGTGTATTCCGACGAGGTCGGCATCCGCAAACCGAACCCGCGGATCATCGGCCTCGCGTCCAGTGCGTTGTCCGTCGTTCCAGGCGACTCGTGGTACGTCGGCGACAACTACGACCGCGACGTCGTCTGCGGGCGACGGGCGGGGGCTGGCGCAACCGTCTTGATGATCGCCGAGGACACCTACGACCCGCCCTACCGGGTCAGGGACACACCGGACCTCACCGTCGAAGATCCGGCGGCGCTGCTCGCGGTCCTGCGACGGACCGGCTCATGAGGCCGGAAACGTCGCCGCAAAGCCCGGGGGAATCAGTACACATCAATCGCAACAAGGAAGGGAGAGACCCGCGATGACGGAAACGGATGGGTCAGCGCGCGCCAGATGGCGCCGTTCACCGGTAGCGGCCATGGCTGGTGCTGCGTCGCTGGCATTGCTGCTGGCAGGTGGCGCAATGAGCGAGTCCCCGGTATATGCGGGAACCGCTGCCGGTTCCTCCGGGGCGGAGCCGGCGGGGACGACGCAGACCGGCCAGCAAGGCTTCTACAGCACGAAGAAGCCCTACGAGCAGTTGGGCGGTCCCGAAGACTACGAACAACCTCCGGCCGGCTTCGAACCGGTCTTCGTCCAGCACGTCGCCCGACACGGCTCGCGGCTGCTGTCGAGCCGGAAATACGACGACCTGACTCTGCAGCTGTGGGAGGCGGCACGCGGCGAACAGGCGCTCACTCCGCTCGGTGCTCGGCTGGGTGGCGAGGTGCGGCGCCTGATGCGGCTGCACGAGCGCCTCGGATACGGCAACCTCAGCGAACTCGGCGCCCAAGAACACGAGGAGATGGCCCAGCGCGTGTACGAACGCCTACCCGGCCTCTTCGAGCACGCCCTGGACCACGGCGACCGTATTGGGATCGTCACCTCTGGCAAAGACCGCGCGGTCGATAGTGGAGTGAATTTCGCCGACGGGCTGGTCAAGGCCGACCCGGCGCTGGCGGAGATCATCGACGAACCAGTGGCCGACGAGGACGTGCTGTACTTCCACAAGTCCGATGCGAATCAGGACTACCAGGACTACAAGGACAACGATCCACGCCTGCTGGCCGTCCTGGACGAAGTAGCGGCCGAACCGCAGATTCACGCGGCGGCACGGCGCATGCTGGAGCGGCTGTACACGGTGGAGTTCGTCGACCGGCTGGAGGCAGGTGAGTTCGATTTCGTCGATGGCGGCAAAGGTGAGACCCACCTGAACGACATCGCGAGCGCCGCCGACTATCTCTACAACCTGTACATCATTGCGCCCAACATTGCGGCCGAGGGGAACTGGCGCTTCGATCAGTACGTCACCCGCGAAGACGCCGAGACGATGGCCTACTTCGCTGACGCGCAGCAGTTCTATGAGAAGGGCCCGGCCTTCGCCGGCGACGACATCACCTATCGGATGGCCGATGTGCTGCTCGACGATTTCTTCGCCTCCATCGAGGACCGAACCAGCGGAGACGGCGATCACGCAGCGGTTTTCCGATTCGCGCACGCGGAGCAGATCATGCCGTTCGCGGCGCTGATCGAGCTTCCCGGTAGCACTCAGGAGATGCCGGAAGGGGAGTTGTTCACGTATGAGAACAACCCGTGGCGTGGCGATCAGGTGTCCCCGATGGGCGCGAACATCCAGTGGGATGTCTTCGCCGACGCCGACGGCGAACACCTGGTTCGGATGCTCTACAACGAAGAGGAGGTGGCTTTCCGGGTCGGCTGTGAGCCGTACACGGACGGCAGCGCCTTCTACGACGTGGCTGAACTGAAACGTTGCCTTGGTGATGATCGCTAGCGATCCACGAGCGTCGTCTCGTAGGAGTATCGGGATGCACGATAGGAGTCGAATGCGTACTCGACCGCCTGGCCGACGTCACCGAACGTGGTGCGGGTCATGGTCAGCAGCGGGGCGCCGCGGTTCTCGTCGAGTAGTCGCGACTCCGCGGTGGTGGCGGGCGTGGCGCCGATCTGCTGCGAGGCGACCCGGAGATGGACGCCGTTGGCCCGCAGGAGCTGGTAAAGGCCATGCTGTTCCAGCTGTTCCGTGGTCAGGAAGGCGGCGAGTTCCTCGGGCAGCCAGTTGCGCAGGATGGCCAGCGGTCCGTCCTGGGTGCCACGAAGCCGCTCGATGGCGAGTACGTTGCTGCCTTCCGGCACGCCCAGGGCGGCGGCGGCTTCGGGTGGGGCGGGCTCCAGGGCGAGCTTCAGCACCTTGGTGCTGGGGGTGCGGCCGGCCTTGACGAGATCGTCGTAGAGGCTGGTGAGCTTGGCCGCGCGTTTGACCTGGCCATGGACCACCTGAGTGCCTACCCCGCGCTTGCGGACGAGCAGACCTTTGTCCACCAGGTGCTGGATGGCACGCCGGATGGTCAGACGCGACAGGTTGAGTTGCTCGGCCAGGAGGAGTTCGTTCTCCAGGCGCGTGCCAGGTTGGAGTGTGCCGTCCGCGATGGCCGCCTCGATCTGGCGCGCGATCTGGAAGTAGAGGGGAACAGGGGCGGAACGGTCAAGGTCGAGAGAGAGCTTCATGACGGCGTTTCCATGGCTTGATTGGGGGCTTCTCGACGGTATTCGACCATCGCTCAAGCCGACCTGATTTGTTCAGACAACATATCATAGTGAGTTGATTCGCCAGGGCTCATGGGGATGACCTGTCTATACAAACTATTGGCCGGTTGAACATACAAATCTGTTGTAACGCGGGTGGCGACGGCTATGCCTGGTGCCACGACAAAGGAGATGCTCGTGACTGAACTTCGTGACCTATCACGCCGGCTGAGCGAGGTAGCCGGACAAGCGGCTCAAACCGTCGGTGATCAGCTGCGCACCGCTTTCCGGCAAGCGATGGAGGTCGACTACAAGCGGGACAACCACGATCTCGTCACGAGATACGACCGTCTCGCCGAGGACCGGATCCGGGAGGCAATCCTCGAACAGGTGCCGGACAGCGTCGTCGTGGGAGAGGAGCGCGGCGCCGAAGGGAGTGGTGACGTGCGATGGTACGTCGACCCGATCGACGGCACCGCGAATTTCGTCTCCGGGTTCGCCTTCTTCTGCACGTCGATCGGGGCGGTAGTCGACGATCGTGTGGTGGCCGGGGCGGTGTTCGATCCGATCGCGAACAACCTCTTCGCCGCCGATCTCACCGGCGCATATTGCAATGGTGAGAAGATCATCTCCACGGGCACGGCCGATGAATCCCATGCTGTGCTGATCACCAGCTATCCCACGGCGCGTGATCTCGATCGTGATGGTCCGGTGTCTCTCGAGCGCCTCGGCGAGCTGATCGACACATATAGCTCGTTGCGCCGTCCGGGCAGTGCTGCGTTGACGCTGTCTCACGTCGCGGCCGGATGGGTGGACGCCGCCTTCGGCACCACGGTGAACCCCTGGGACGTGAGTGCCGGCATACTCCTGGTCGAGCAGGCCGGTGGACTCTATCGGCCGTTGGGCGCGGATCAGGCAACGCCCGCCTGGGCGGCGCCGGCGTACGTCGCGAGCACCGGTTCCCTGGAGCCGAAGGTCCTGGACCGGATCGTCACGGCGTTCGAGCAAGGATTGCCGCCTCAGGGTTGAGACCGCGGCTGGGGCGCGTACCCTCATGCGGGCGGACCGTGTTCACCGTGCGTGCGGCTTGCCGGGGCCGATGTTCGTGGCGAGGCCCCGTGGGCAGCAACGTTGTGGAGTCACGCATGAGCAGACTCCTGATCGCGGAGGAAGCAAACTCGGCGGCGAGCGTTTCGTCACGGTTCGCGGGAACGGCTACCGCGGGTCCGGTGCCGAGCTCCAACGCCGTGATGGCGCCGATCGCAATCCACTTCCACCACCTGGGTCAACCAGGCAGCGAGGAGCTAGCGCGGGCGACATGTGCGGACGACCTCGGCGGGAGCGACGGCGAGGCGGAAGGCAGGATGGTGCCATGACTGCCGACCAGAGCACCGGGCCCTCCGACACTCTTCGCAAGATCGCCGACGACTATTGGGAGGGCGTGCTCGAAGCCGGTCCCATCTATGCGTCGTTCCTTGGTGAGCACCGCTTCGACGACCGTGCGGACGACCTCTCCGCCGAAGCTGAACAAGAGAAGCGCCGGCGCTGGTCCAAGTTGCGCGAGCGCGTCGCCGCGGTCGACGAAGCCGATCTCGGCGAGACCGACACGGTCACGCGTGACCTGTTGCTCGGCGAACTGGACGAAGGTATTCGGGGCATCGACCTGCGCTTGACCGAGCTGACCTGGGATCAGATGCAGGGGGCGCACGCCGAGCTCCTGATCGGTGGTGGGCAGCTCCAGGCGCCGGAGCCGGAATTCGCCCGGATGGCGGTGACCCGGATCAGCGGCATGGCCCGGATGCTCGATCAAGCCGCGCAGCGGTATCGCGAAGGTGTGGCGGCCGGACGCACGCCGGCTCGGATCAACGTCTCTCGATCTCGCAACCAGGTGGAGAACTATCTGGAGTCGGCGCTAGACCAAGATCCGTTCGTGAACATCAAAGGACCTGGCGGCTGGGAAGGCGAGCAGGCCTGGCGGGCTGAACTCGCCTCGAAGGTGCAGGACGTCCTGAGGCCCGCCTTCGCCCGGTTACGCGACACGTTCGCCGACGAACTCGAGCCGATCGCCCGCCCGGACGAGCGACCCGGGCTGGCACACCTTCCGGACGGCGAGGAGCTCTACCATGCGCTGATCCAGCAGCACACCGGCCTCCAGTTCTCGGCTGACGAGTTGCACGAGATCGGTTTGGAGCAAGTCACCCGATCACTGCGCGACGAGTTCGCCGAGGTCGGGGCCCGCGCATTCGGTATCACGGATGTGCCGGAGATCTTCGACCGGCTCCTCAATGACAAGAGCCTGCGTTATCGCTCGGCCGAGGAGATCCTCGAGCACGCGCGCCGATGCCTGGACAAAGGCACCGCGGCGATGGGGGGCTGGTTCGGTCTCTTGCCGAAAGCCTCGTGCGAGCTCGTGCCGGTGCCGGACTACCTGGCCGCGGATGTCCCGCCCGCCTACTACATGCCTCCCGCTGCTGACGGCAGCCGGCCGGGCAGCTATTACGTGAACCTGAACGAGCCGGCCGACCGGGGCCGGCACCAGACGGCGTCCATCGCGTACCACGAATCCATCCCCGGGCATCATCTGCAGATCGCCATCGCCACCGAGCGTACCGACCTGCCGGCCTTTCGCCGGCTGTCGTTGGGGCACAACGCCTACATCGAGGGCTGGGGTCTCTACGCGGAGCGGCTCGCCGAAGACATGGGCCTCTACGACGACGACCTCGATCGGCTGGGGATGCTGGCGTCGGACGCATGGCGGGCCTGCCGGCTCGTCGTCGATACCGGCCTGCATGCGCGCGGGTGGACGCGGCAGCAAGCGATCGACTTCCTGGCCGAGTACGCTCCGATCGACCTCGACACCATCACGGTGGAAGTCGACCGTTACATCGGCATGCCGGGCCAGGCGCTTTCCTACAAGGTGGGTCAGCGCGAGATCCTCGAACTGCGGGCTCAGGCGCAGGCGGCTTTGGGTGGGCGGTTCGATTTCAAGGGCTTCCACGACGTGGTGTTGGGCGCGGCCACCGTCAGTCTGCCGGTGCTGCGCCGGCGGGTCGGCAGTTGGATCGCTGAACTGAGCTAGCCGCTTCCGTACTCCTCAGCCTTTCCCCATCCCTCAGCCCGCTCCTACCCTTTAGCACCCACACTTTTCCCGGTGATCGTCAGTGGGTTGTGGTGGGGGGGGTGGGGGGGGCCACCGGGGGTGTGGGGGGCCAACGCCACCCACCCCACAC